>CAMCPF010000211.1 GCA_945876515.1 Candidatus Kuenenia stuttgartensis | reverse complement strand
TTCGTGTAGATCTTCATGGGGCGATCGGGCTCCTGGGGGCCGAGAGGATGGCAGACGCGTATACTGTCCGCGATGCGTCAAACGTGCAACGTCCTCGGCCTGGTTTTCCCCCTCGCGCTCGCCGCGGCCATGCTGCCGGTCCGCGGGGCGGAGCCCACCGGATCGCCGGCTGTCGGCGGCTCACCGCTCGAACGGCGGTTCATGGCCGAGCCCGTGCGGGTCACGGAGGGGCTGCCGCGGGCCGGCGAAGGCTACTTCGCGGCGGCCGGCAACCGGATCTGCTTCCAGGCGTACCCCGACGGCTACCCCTTCTACCAAATCTTCGTGCAGGACTTCGATCCGGCTTCCCCCGGCCCCCGGCCTCCGCGTCGGGTCAGTCCCGGCCGTGGCCGGACGACATGCAGTTGGTTCTCGCCTGACGGACAGCGGCTCCTGTTCGCCTCGAGCCACCTCGATCCTGCGCTCGACGAGACCGAGGCCAAGGCCCGGTCCGAGGCCGCGGAAGACGCCCGCTCCGGCCGCCGCCGGCGCTACCAGTGGGACTTCGACCCCCACATGGATCTTTTCACCGCCCGGCTCGACGGAACGGATCTCGTGCGAATCACCGACACCCCCGGCTACGACGCCGAGTGTTCCTTCTCGCCCGACGGCCGGTCGATCCTGTTTGTGAGCGACCGCGACGGTGACGCCGACATCTACGTCAGCGACGCCGAGGGTAAGAACGTGCGGCAACTGACCGACCAGCCCGGCTACGACGGCGGCCCGTTCTTTTCCCCGGACGGCGAATGGATCGCCTACCGCACCGACCGGCTGGAGAAGGATCTGCTGCAGATCCACGTGATGCGGGCCGACGGCTCGGACGACACGGCGATCACGCGGGGCAGGGGGGTGCACTGGGCGCCCTACTGGCACCCCACCCAGCCCTGGCTGATCTGGACGGGCGCCGACCACTCCGATCCGGCCGCCCGGCCCAACTACGACCTCTGGATCGCCCGCTACGACCCGGCCGGCAACGCCGCGCAAATGGGGGAGCCGCTCCGGCTCACCGATCACCCCGGGGCTGACGTCCTCCCTGCCTTCTCGCCAGACGGCTCGCTGCTGTTGTGGACGGCGAGCCGCGACGACGCCGGCGGCCGCACCCCGTCGAGCCAACTCTGGGCGGCTCGGCTCGATCTGGCCGCAATCGAGGCGGCGCTGCCGCCGCTGCCCCCGGTGAAGGCCGCCCGATGAGCGTGGCGGCACCGGCTCACGCGGCCGGCGGAGGCGTGGCGCTCATCGGCGGAGGCCGCATGGCCTCGGCCCTGGCGGCTGGTTTTACTCGGGCCGGGCTGCTCGCGGCCGAATCGATCACGGTCTACGACCCGGTGGCGGCGGCCCGCGAGGCGCTCGCGGCCAGCGTGCCCGGCGTCCGGTTCGCCGACACGCCCGCCCTGGCCGCCGCCACGGCCGAGCTCGTCTGGCTCGCCGTCAAGCCGCAGCAGGCCGTCGAAGCCTGCGGGGGAATCGCCGCCGTGATGCCGGGCAGGACGCTGGTCTCGATCCTGGCGGGCACGTCCACCGCGGCCCTGTCGGCACTCGCGGGCACGCCGCGGGTGATCCGGGTGATGCCCAACACACCCTGCCTCGTGGGCCGGGGCGTGTCGGTCGTCTGCCGGACGCCGGAGGTGCCGCTCACCGTCGCGAGCCGCGTCAACGAACTGCTCACCGCCGTCGGCCACGTGCACGAGGCGGACGAGTCACTCTTGAATGCCGTCACGGGCCTCTCCGGATCGGGCCCCGGATTTTTGGCGCTCGTCGTCGAGGCGCTCGCCGCCGGCGGGGAACGGGCCGGGCTGCCGCGGCCGCTCGCGCTGGCCCTGGCCGTGCAGACGCTCGAGGGAACGGGATCGCTCCTGTCACAGACGGGCGACGAGCCGGCGGTCATCCGCGACCGCGTCTCGAGCCCGGGGGGCACGACCCTCGCCGGCCTGGCGGTCTTGACCGAGCGGGGCGTGCCGGAGGCGCTCGCGGCTGCCGTCGAGGCCGCCGCCGTGCGGGCCGCCGAACTCGGCCGCTGACCGCGGGCTCCGGGCCCAGCCCATCGGGGTGTTCGCACGAAACTGCAGACCCGAACCCGCATGTGGATGCGGATTGCGTTACGACCCTCTGCGGGCTTTGGCTTTCTTCTTCACGGCTTTCGTGCGGGCAGCCTTCTTGGCCTTGGGCTTGGCCTTTTTGGCTGCCGGCTTGCCCTTGCGGCCACCGCCGGCGCCGCCGAAAATCTGCTCCCAACCGTCTGCGTACTTGCCTGTGCTGCCGACTCGAATGACCGACATGGTCGCGGTGCTCCCGGTGATGCGACGCCGCCGACGTTCGCCGGCCCCGCGATGCGTGTCGTACCCGTCGTCGCGGCCCACCGTCAACCTCGCCCGCCGGGCCCGGGCTCGATCTCGAGCCGCACGCTCGCGATGGCCGCGGGCAACGGCCGGCGGCCATGCACCGGACGATGGGAGGCGTCCGGCGGGACGGCCGCAGCCGGAATCAACACGAGTTCATTCCGCGACCCGAGCCGCGCCGTCACGTCCTCACGCCAGGGGCGGCCGGCGACCACGTTCGGCAGCGGCGCGCCGTCGAGGGCCGCACCGCAGCCCGCTGCCGGCTCGATCACCAGCCAGACGCGGTCCCCGGGTTCGATGCCCGCGGGCATGCCGAACCGTCGCGTCCACGTCTGCCGGCCGGCGGCCGGATCGGGTGGCTCCCAAGCGGTCGAGAGGTTGATCGCGTGGGTTCCGCTCATGGCACCTGCACACCGGCCTGCGCGTACGGCGTCGGATCCCGCCCGACCAGCCAGAAACTGGATTCGCCGTCGTCCGGCCCGACCCGCACCACGTTCGACGGCCTCGCTGATGTGGGGGCGAGTTGATCTGGGGGCGAGAACCACCGTCGCCAGCCCTCACCCGAGCCCGCTATACTGCCGCGACCCGGGCTGGAAGGACCACTGCGGCGCCTTCCCGGGAGTTGAGCGTACCGCGGCCGCGGCCGCACCGGAACCGACAGGAGCCTGACACGACGATGGGAAACGCCCTCGAGTTCACCGACAGCAACTTCCAGTCCGAAGTCCTCGAGTCGCCCGTGCCGGTGCTCGTCGATTTCTGGGCGCCCTGGTGCGGCCCGTGCCGGATGATCGGTCCGGTGGTCGAGGAACTCGCGGTTGAGAACGCCGGCAGCTTCAAGGTGGGCAAGGTGAACGTGGACGACAACAACCGGCTGGCGATGACCTACAACGTGGCGAGCATCCCGACGATCATGATCTTCAGCGGGGGCCGTCTGGTGCAGCAGATGATGGGCGTCCAGCCGAAGGCCCGCCTCCAGCAGGCCCTCGACGAGGCGAAATCCGCCTAGGTCGTGAGTCCGGCGGCCATCCATCCTCCCACCAGGTCAGACCCCGGCGGTCGCCAGTTCCGCTTCCTGTGGCTCGGTGGGGCGGCGCCACTTCTCGACGAGCGACTCTGACACGAAGCTTGCGAGATCGACGTCGAGGCCGGGCTGGCGGAGTTTCTCCACGGCCTTGGCCTCGATCTGACGGACCCGCTCACGGGTGACTTCGAAGATCGTGCCGACCTCCTCGAGTGTATAGGCGTAGCCGTCGGCTAGGCCGAAGCGGAGCCGGATGATCTCCCGCTCCCGATAGCTGAGCCCCTCGAGGGCTCGGCTGATCGACGATTTGAGAGCCTGGCTGTTGACGTCGCGAAGCGGATCGATCTCCCGGCCGTCGCTCACGAACTCGCCCACGGTGCCCTCGTCGCCGTCGCCGAGCGGCTGGTCGAGCGACACCGGCCGCCGCGCCATCCGCGACACGCACTCCGCCTCCTCGATCGACAAGCCCGCCAGGGCGGCCTGCTCCTCGAGCGTGGGCTCGCGGCCGTGCTGCTGGAGGAAGCCCCGCGTCAGGTTGCGCAGCCGGTTGATCGTGTCGGCCATGTGCACGGGGACGCGGATGGTCCGACTCTGGTCGGCGATCGCCCGCGTGATCGCCTGGCGGATCCACCAGGTGGCGTAGGTCGAGAACTTGAATCCCCGGGCGTGCTCGAACTTGTCCACGGCCCGCATCAGGCCCGAGTTGCCCTCCTGGATCAGGTCGAGGAACGAGAGCCCGCGGTTGCGGTAACGCTTGGCGATCGAGATCACGAGCCGGAGATTGCCGGCCGCGAGCTCCCGCTTGGCCGCGTCGTACCGTTGCTTCAGGTCAGCCAGCAGGTCGAGCCGCCGGCCGAGCGTGCAGCGGCTCTCCCGCGTGGCGAGCAGGATCCGCCGCTGCTCGCGGGCAAGGTCGTGGTCCGCGACGGCGCCGTAGCCGCCGGCAGCCAGCTGCCGCTCGATGGCGCGGTGGCGATCCCACTGATCCTGCAGTTGGCGGTGGAGGGGGTAGAGCCGCTGGATGCGGAGGTTCATCTCCTCGACCAGCCGCACGGCCTTGTTCCGCTGCCGCACGAGCCGCCGCCAGGCGTCCTGCCGCCGGGCGTCCGGCGCAGAGAGGGACATCGCCACCCGGAACAGCCGCCGCTTCTCTGCCTCGATCCGCTGAAGGGTGGCAAGGTTGGGGCCGAGCCGCTTGAGCAGCCGCTTCTTCTCCCGCGTGTTGGTCACCGAGACCTCGATCGTGCGGTCGAGGCGGAGCTTACCCGCCGCGACCCGCTGCAGGAGCTGTACGGCTCCGGCGAGCACGTAGTCGTTGGCCAGCAGGGTGCGGCGATACTTCCGCCTCCAGTGCTCGATTTTCTTGGCACTCGAGACTTCGGTCTCGCGGGTCAGGAGCGGGATCCCGCCCATCTGGAGCAGGTACAGACGGATCGGGTCGTCGATCACCGCCGAACTTCGGCGTTTGGCGGGAGCGGTGGGGCGGGGCGCGGCGGGCATGCAGGGCGTTCCTGGGGGGCTCTGGAGCGGACGGGCCGGTCGGCCGACAACCCTCGTCATGCACGTCCGGTGCCGGAGGCTCCGCGCTCCGGTCGGATCACCGCCAAAAGCCCACGAACCCCGGGCAAAAAGCCCCCTTCACCGGACCGGGGCGGCTGTCGGCCCGTGGCGTTGGCGTGGCCAGCAGGCGACTCAGACGGCGGCGCGTCGCCCGGATGCGACGCGCCGATGCCTGCGGCTCAAGCCCGAGGGGCGGCCGATACGAAAGCAGGCGAGGGGGCGTCGTCCGGTCGGGGATATACTCCGATTGCAGCGATCGTGCGGGTCGCGCCGCCCGTCGAGATGCCCCGCTGGTGCCGAGCATGTCAGTCGCCGCCATCGTCTTCCTTGCGGTCGTAAGCCTGCTGTTGCTGACGGCGCTGGTGGCGTTCGGCGTCGGCCACAAGCGGTGGAGCTGGGTCTCGGTCGCCGCCTCCTTCCTGGTGACGCTCACGCTGACGGGCTATCTCTACCTCGCCGCCCGGCTGCTGCAGTTCGAGTGGCGTTGGGCCCAGGCGACGCGCAGCGTGCTGGTGCGGATCGACGAGGTCCGCGATGCCCGGCGGCCCTCGGGCGACCAGCAGAATCCCGGACCGCTCGAGAAGATCGAGGGGGGCAGGTCGCTGGTCGAACTCCAGCAGGAACGTGACCGCTGGATGCGAGCGCTCGAACGCACCGCCAACTGGCGGGGGCGGTATTGGGACAAGGCCTCGTTCCGGCCTCCGGCGAACGACGGCGAGACCGGCACCATCGAACTCCCTCCCCCGACAACCGTGGCCGACGAAGCCGACGCCGGCGGCGTCGATCCGGCCGCGGCCGACCCCGGGGCGGATCCCGCCGCCGAGCCGGCGCCGGCCGCGGGTCGAGCGGCTGGCCAGCCGCTCGACCCGCGGCCGGCG
>CAMCPF010000210.1 GCA_945876515.1 Candidatus Kuenenia stuttgartensis | reverse complement strand
ATCCGCTCGAGCAGGAGCACGGAGTCGAGCGGCTTCACGAACCGAGCGTTGATCACCGTGAGCTCGAGTCCCTCCTCGCGGAGTGCGGCCGCGGCCTTCACCGCCTCGCCGAGCAGCGTGCCGCAGGCGATCACGAGACCGTCGCCGCCCTCGGCCAGCAGTTCCGCCCGGCCGAGCTCGAGCGGTGTCCGCGGGCCAGCCTGCTGCTCGACCGCTGTCTTCGGATACCGGATCGCCGTCGGGCCATCGTGGTCGAGCGCCCAGTCGAGCATCGCCGTCAGGTCGTGCTCGTCGCCCGGGGCCATCACGACCATGTTGGGGAACAGCCGCAGGTAGCCGAGGTCGAAGGCGCCGTGGTGGGTCGGGCCGTCGGGGCCGGTCAGCCCGGCCCGGTCGAGCATGAAGTTCACCGGCAGGTTCTGCAGGCAGACCTCCTGAAAGATCTGGTCGTAAGACCGCTGCAGGAAGGTGCTGTAGATGTCCACGATCGGACGGCAGCCCGCCTTGGCCTGCCCGGCCGCGAAAGCCACCGCGTGCGACTCGCAGATCCCGACGTCGAAGAACCGCTCGGGGAACTCGGCCCGTACCTTCTCCAACTTGTTGCCCTGGCACATTGCCGCGGTGAGCACGGTCACGCGGCTATTGCGTCGCATCGCCGCGGCGATTCCAGCGGCCGCGATATCCGTGTAGGCCTTGGTGGAAGACTTCTTGATCGAGACGATGCAGTCCTCGTCGTCGCACTCGAACGGCGCCGGCGTGTGGAAGAAGACGGGGTCGGCCTCGGCCGGCTTGAAGCCGTGGCCCTTCTCGGTGAGCACGTGGAGCAGGATCGGCCCTTCCTCGTCCTTCACCAGCTCCAGGTAGCGGATCAGGCTCGAGAGCGAGTGCCCCTCGACCGGGCCGAAGTAACGGACGCCCAGCGCCTCGAACAGCGCCCCGCCGTGGAGCCCGGTCTTGATCGAGTCCTTGACTCCCGAGAGCATCCGCTCCATCTGTTCGCCGACAACCGGCACGCCCTTGATGATCTCGCCGGCCTGCTGCTTGAGGCCCCGATACCAGGGGTTGGTGCGAATGATGTCGAGGTACTCGGCCAGCCCGCCCACCCGCGGGCAGATCGACATCTTGTTGTCGTTGAGGATGACGAGCAGCCGCTTCTTGAGGAAGCCGGCGTTGTTCAGCGCCTCGAAGACGATGCCCGAGGGGAGCGCCCCATCGCCGATCACCGCCACGCTGCGGCGGTCGTCCTCACCGAGGAGCCCGTCGCCGCTGGCGAGGCCGAGGGCCGTGGAGACGCTGCAGCCGGCGTGGCCGGTCATGAACAGGTCGTAGGGGCTCTCCTCGGGGTTGGGGTAGCCCATCAGGCCGCCCCGGGTGCGCATGGTGCCGAACTGCGGGTAGCGGCCGGTGATCAGCTTGTGCGGATAGATCTGGTGGCCCGTGTCCCAGATCAGCCGGTCACGGCTGAAGTCGAAGACCCGGTGCAGCGCCAGGCAGAGCTCGACGACGCCGAGGTTCGAGGCGAAGTGGGCGGTCCGCGAGGCGGCCACTTCGGTGAGCGCCCGCCGCATCTCGGCCGCGAGTTGCTCCAGTTGCTCGGTCGAGAGCCCGCGGAGATCGCGGGGCGACGTGATCGAGGGAAGGATGCCGGTCATGGGGGTCGTCCGTGGTGTGCGTCGGGTGCCGTGCCGATCCGTCGCTGGTTCGGTCAATGGTTGCGGGTCACGATCCAGTGTGCCAGCGCGGCCAGTTCCGCGGCGGGTTCACCCAGTTCCGCGGCGGCCGCCGCCGCCTCGTCGGCCAGGGCCACTGCCCGCCGCCTGGCCTCGTCGGAGCCCAGCACGGTGGGGTAGGTGAGCTTGCCGCGGGCGGCGTCCTTTCCCACCCGCTTGCCGACGGCGGACTCGTCCCCCTCGGCGTCGAGCAGGTCGTCGGCGATCTGGAAGCAAAGCCCGAAGGCCTGACCGAAGCGGTCGAGGGCGGCCAGTTGTGCCGCAGTCGCGGCGACGGCCAGCCCGCCGAGTTCGAGCGCCGCCCGGAAGAGCGCGCCCGTCTTGCGGCGATGAATCCGCTCCATCCAGGCGACCTGCTCGGCGGCCGACATGTGGTCAGGCGGCGCGACCCAGCCCCGCTCCACGGCGAGATCGTCGATCTGACCGCCCACGAGCGCGTTGCCGCCCGCCGCGCGGGCCAGCACCAGGCAGGCCCGGCCGGCGACCGCTTCGGACAGCCCCGCGGCCAGGCTCTCGAACGCCAGCGGCAGGAGCGCGTCGCCGCAGAGGATCGCCGTCGCCTCGTCGAACGCGCGGTGGCAGGTGGGGCGGCCGCGCCGCAGGTCATCGTCATCCATCGCCGGTAGATCGTCGTGGACGAGCGAGTAGGCGTGGATCAGCTCGACGGCCACGGCCGCCGGGGCCGCCGCCTGCCAGGCAACGGTCTCGTCAACCCGCCCGCAGGCCCGCGCCGCCCAGAGGGTCAAGGCCGGCCGCAGCCGCTTGCCCGGTGCGAGCACGGCGTGACGCATGGCCGCCGTCAGTCTCGGCGGCACGTCGGCATGGTCGGCCAGCGTTGCCGCGAGGCGGGGTTCGACGAACTCCCGCACCCGAGCCAGCCCCGCCGTTACGACCTCGGCCGAGTCGGCCGGCGCAACGAGCGAGGCCACCGAACCGCCGGTGTCCGGACAGGGTGCCATGGGGGGCCCGAAGGGGGAGAACAGTCGGGGAAATCGCCTGACTTCCCGACGAATTGTCAATCGAAAGTTTAGGCCTCGCCGGAGGTCTCGTCCATCCCGGGCAGGGACTTGGTGCGGCCGGTGCGTGGTCGACCGCCTCGGCGGGTCGCCGGCTGGGCGGCGGCGGAGTCGGCGGCGTCATGCGGCGCGAGCACCGGCCGGCCCTCGTCGTCGATCCGCACGAGCACGCTCACTCGCTCCTCGGCGCGGGCCAGTTCCTCGTGCAGCCGGCGGAGCAGGGCCACGCCCCGCTCGTAGGCGTCGATCGACTCCGAAAGGCCGAGGCCGCCCGACTCGAGCTGCCCGACGAGCTCGGCCAGCTGGCCAAGCGCGGCCTCGAAGCCGGTGGTCTGGGCCGCCTCTGCCGATTGGGCCGACGAGGACGAGGCGTGGATATCTTCCGGATGGTGGGTCATGGGGCGTGATCCTGACGCGAGGCACGGACGAGGTCTGGTTCGAACTCGCTGCGCTCGACGCGGCTCCAGAGCCGTCCGTCGGCGAGTTGCGTGACGAGCCGCATGCCCGGCTCGACGCCCGCGACGCTCGCGAGCCCGCGGCCGCGGTCGTCGTCACGCCAGGTCAGCGACCAGCCACGGGCGAGCAAGTGCACGGGGCTCGCGGCCTCGAGCCGCCCGGCGCCGGCGGCCAGCCGCTCGCCGGCCCGACCCACGGCCGCGCGACCGAGCCTCGCGAGTCGCAGCGCATGCTGATCGACGACCGCCCGCCGATCGCGGACGAGCCGCGCGGGATCGGCGAAGATGCGGGATCGGGCCAGCTGCGTTACGCGTTCCCGAGCCGTGGCGACGCGGCGGGTGAGGGCCGCGTCGAGCCGCAGGCCGAGGCCCGCCACGGCGGCGGCCACCTGCACGCCATCCGGCGAGACCTGGACGGCGGCGTCGGTCGGCGTCAGGGCCCGCAGGTCGGCGGCCAGGTCGGCGAGCGTGACGTCGATCTCGTGCCCCACGCCGGCCACCACCGGGATCGGGGCGGCCGCGATCGCGCGGACGAGCACCTCCTCGTTGAAGCTCCACAGGTCCTCGAGGCTGCCGCCACCGCGAACCAGCGCGATCACGTCGACCGCCGGCGCGATCCGCGCGGCCGCGGCCAACGCGACCGCCAGTTCCTCCGCGGCGCCGGCCCCCTGCACCCGCGACGGGACGACGATCACCTCGCTGCCTTTCCAGCGCGAGAGGAGCGTCTGCAGGAAGTCGGCGATCGCCGCGCCCGTGGGGCTCGTGACCAGGGCGATCCGCCGTGGAAAAGCAGGGATCGGCCGCTTCCGTTCGGCAGCGAACAGCCCCTCGGCGGCGAGCGCGGCGTGCAGTTTCCGCAGTTGGGCTTCGAGCGTGCCGGTGCCGAGTGCGTGCAGCCGGTCGATCGTGAGCTGGTAGGTGCCCCGCGGGGCGTAGACCTCGATCCGCCCATGGCAGACCACGGCCATGCCGTCGGCCGGTTCGATCGCGAGACTGGAGGCGGTGGTCCGCCAGATCACGCCCCGCAGCAGCGCCCCTTCGTCCTTGAGCGAAAGGTAGACATGGCCCGACGAGGCCCGCGTCAGGTTGCTCACCTCGCCGGCCACCCAAACGTCGGCGAACCGCCCCTCGATCATGTCCTTGACGCGGGCGGTCACCTCCGACACGCTCGGCGGGTCATCCGGCGGGGCCCGGCGATCGGCCTGTCCACGATCCTTTCCACGTTCCTTCATGGGCGGGGAGTGTAGCATCTGCGGAGCCGCGTCCGGCCGCGCACCTCTGCCGCCATCCCTGACCTCCTGTCGAGCCCCGCGATGCCAGCCCCCACCCCGCCGGTCAGCGCCGCTCCCGCCTCCCGCGGGCCACTCCTGGTGGTGTTCCTGACGGTGTTCATCGATCTCCTGGGATTCGGCATCGTGCTGCCGGTGCTGCCGCGGCAGGTCACGCCGTATCTCGACGCCATCGGCCTCTCGCCCCTGGGCGGAGGCGCCGGGGGCGCCGTGATCGGGATCTTGTTCGCCGTGTTCTCCCTGATGCAGTTCGTGTTCAGCCCGATCTGGGGCCGGGTCTCGGACCGCGTGGGACGGCGGCCGATCCTGCTGCTCAGCCTGACCGGCTCCGTGGTCTGCTACGCGCTCTATGGCTACGCCGTCAGCGTGCCGGTCGATCCGGCCCCGACGCGGGAGGCCGCCCTCTGGGCCTTGGGCCTGATCCTCTTGGCACGGATCGGGGCGGGCATCGCCGGCGCGAGCGTCGGCACGGCCGCCGCCGTGATCGCCGACTGCACGACTCCGGAGAACCGCGCCCGGGGCATGGCCCTGATCGGCATCGCCTTTGGCGGGGGCTTCACGCTCGGCCCGCTGATCGCCTATTTCGGTCTGGCGATGTTCGACCAGGCGCGCTGGGGCGTGGGGGCGATCGCGTCGCTGTTGTCGCTGGTGGCGCTGGTGATCGCGGCGCTCGTGTTCCGCGAGACCCGGCAACCGGGCGCCAGGGCCGCCAAGGAGTTTCCCAGCGTCCAGCGGAGCGTGGCGGTGCTGCGGATGCCCACCGTCGGCGGGCTCGTGCTGGTCTACTTTCTCTCGATCGTGGCGATGGCCGGATTCGAATCGACGCTCGCTCTGTTTACGGAACAAGCCTTCGGGATGGCCGACGACGCCAACTTCCTCGTGTTCGCGGCGATCGGGTTCGTGCTCTTGCTGGCGGGCGGCGGCTACCGCCCGCTGGCCAAGCGACTGCCCGAGGGACGGCTGCTGGCGATCGGCGTCGGGCTGATGCTCGCGGGCATGGGGGCGCTGGCGGTCGTAGCCGCGGGCGTGACGGGGCGGGGCGTCGTGGCCGGAGCCGGCGATCCCCTGCGTTGGGCGTTCTACGCGGCGGCAGCGCTCGTCGTGGTGGGCTTCGCCTTCATCAACCCGTCGGTGTCGTCGCTGATCTCGCGTCGTGCCGACGCCGACCGCCAGGGGGAGGTGCTCGGCGTGAACCAGTCGTTCGCCTCGCTGGCCCGGATCGTCGGCCCGCTCTCGGGGATGAGCCTGTTCTCGCTGCACCCCTCCCACGTGCTCCCGTATGCCGCGTCGGCCGCACTGCTCATCGCAGTGGCGGCGATCCTGCCGCGGCTCACGATGGCGCCGACCGC
>CAMCPF010000209.1 GCA_945876515.1 Candidatus Kuenenia stuttgartensis | reverse complement strand
GCACGTTCGACAAGAACCACAACGGCCAGATCGACGCCGAGGAAGGGCAGCTCGTGGTCTTCGGCGGGACCGACACGACCACCGATCAGCCGCTGGCGATGCCGTTCGTGGGGCCGCTCGGCTCGATGATCACCCCGCTGACCACCCTCCACCACCTGGCCGTGTCGGCCGGCGTGCCGGCGGAGGAGGTGCGGTCCTTCATCAGCGAGGTGTTCGCACTTGGCGACTTCGATTACCTCACGCGGGATCCCCTCAAGCTCCTCGCGGAGGCAGACTCGTTTGACCAGGCTTCAACGCTGCAGGCGGTGAATGCGTATCTCGCGCACATCAAGCTCCACTTCGCCTGGGATCTGATAGCCGGGGGCCTGCAGAAGCTCATGCCCGACGCCGTGCCCGACGGGATCGCAGACAAGCTGGAACTCCTGCGGGGGTTTGCCGCCAGCTTCCGTGAGCGGCCGACTCCTGAGGTCTTCAAGGAGAGCCTGGGCCGGGCGATCGCCGACCTCTGGGGTCGCGTCAATCCCGACAGCGATCCACGGGTGGGCGAGCTCGCTGCCCGGGCCACCGAACTGGCCGCCGCTGCGGGCCTCGAGCTGACCACCCGGCTCGATAGGATTCGCGACGACGCCCTGCAAAGCGGGGCGAGCCCCGCGGAACTGCTCGTGGCGATCAACAACCTCAAGACGCATGCCTTTAGCCTCTATCGCGAGGCGCTCGACGGCATCAGCGAGGGGCTGTATCGGATCACGGACCCCGACGAGCTCGTGCGGACGGTTTCCCAGCGGCTCAAGGAGGCGCATGGCGACTTCATCAACCAATCGCCCACGGGCGTGGGCTTCACCAATATGGTGGCCTCGCTACCCGAGAACACGGCCACAACCTTCCGAATCAAGGTGGCGGACATCGTCGTGACCGACGATGGGTTTGGCACCAATCTGATCTCGCTTGGCGGGGCGGATGCGGCCAGGTTCGAGATCGACGGGCTCGCGCTCTATCTCAAGGCGGGGGGCACGCTCGACTTCGAGTCGAAGTCGTCGTTCATCGTGACGGTGGGAGTTGTCGACGCTGTGATCCCTGCGGCGGTCCCCGCCGCGGCATCCTTTCTCCTCGCCGTCACCAACGTCAAAGAGGCACCGACGATCACGCTGCCCTCCGCGGGCTTCCACGTGGTCGAAGACACCAGCGGCCCGCTGGTGTTCACCGGGCAGCCCTTCGGCACCTCCGACGCCCCGCCGACCAAGCCCGTGACGGTCGTGGTGCGGGTCGAGAGCGGCACGATCATGGCAGCCTCAGCCGCGGGTGTGACCGTGGGCGGCACCGGCCAGGTCCGCACGTTTAGCGGCACGATCGCCGCCCTGAGCCGGTTCTTCACCGAGCCGACGGGCCGCGTCCGCTACCGCCCCGCTGCCGATGACCACGGCTCGCGGTGGCTCACGGTGACCGTCGCCGAGGCGACGCCGCGAGGCGTTCTGCGGCAGACGGCGAGATCCGCGATCGAGATCGCCCCGGTCAATGACGCGCCCCGCGTGCTCGCTCCGGCGGGGTTCCGCGTCCTCGAGGACACACCCGGGCTGATCTCGTGGGCCGCCGTGGCCACCCCGTTCATCGACATCGATTCACCGTCGCTGATTGTCACACTTGCCGTGGCGGACGGCACGATCGATGCGGCAAGCGACGCCGGCGTGATCGTCGGAGGAACAGCCACCGCGCGGATGTTCATGGGTTCGACCCCGGCACTGAACGCCTACTTCCGGTCGCTCGGCCTGATCAGCTACACCACCGCCCTCGACAACACCGAGGCCCGCGGCCTGCGAGTCACGGTCACCGACGGCGAGCATGCCGCAACGACCACCAGCCGGATCCAGATCAGGCCGGTCAACGACATCCCAACCATCGGTCCGGCGACGAGGTTCACGGAGCCGGCGGCGGGACGAAGCCTTGTGATCACCCACCAAGCGCTTGTGGCCGCCTCCGGGGCCCGCGATCCCGAAGGAGCGCCGTTGACCTTCCGGGTGCTGTCACTGCAGTCTGGAAAGCTTGAGAAGTGGTCCGGCACCGGCTGGATACGGCTGGCGGCGGCTGCGCAGCCGGCAGCCAGGATGGGCCTCACCCCGGTCATCCGGCCGGGAGAGCGGCTCCGTTGGACACCCGCGGCCGCGGCCACCGGCCTGACTCCAGCGTTCACGATCCGCGTCAACGATGGTCAGCTGACCTCTGACGTCTCGCAGGTGTCGGTTACGGTAGGCGGCTGACCGGGACGAGCCGCTGCTGCGTTAGCGCCCGAGTATTGCTCGCCGCCGGCTGAGGGGTCAGCCAGCCTCCCCGTCACTCATGCTCGTGGGCATGCTCCTCGAAGTCGCCGGCAAAGGGAGTGCCGTCCACCGCGCCGCTGATCGTGCCGGCGAACTCCCGCACGATGCCGAGGTTGTCGTGCGTGCCGCCGTAGCATGACGACGTGCCCGCTGATTCCCCGGCCAACGGCTGGGCGGTGAGCTCGACCTGGAAGGCCGGCTCACGGATCGTGAGCAGGAGTTTGCCGTCGGCGAGTGCCACGGGGGCCGGTGTCTTCTCATCGGCGCCCAGGACGTAGACCACGGCCTCCTTCTTGTCGTGGTCAACCGTGAACTCGACGTGGTATTTCCCGCCGCCCCAGTCGGCGAGCGTGCCATCGTGGGGGCCGGCTCCATGGGTGTGGCCGCCGGGCGGCATGGGCGTGTTCACCGATCGGCCCGGCACGCTCACCAACGACTTCTTCACGAACCTGCTCGACATGCGCACCGAGTGGAAGCCCTCGCCCAAGTGCGATCAGTTCTTCGAGGGCCGCGATCGGACGACAGGCCAGGTGAAGTGGACGGCCAGCCGGGCCGACCTCGTGTTCGGGTCGAACTCCCAACTCCGCGCCATCGCCGAGGTCTACGCCAGCGACGACGCCGGAGAAAAGTTCGTGGCCGACTTCATCGCCGCCTGGACCAAGGTAATGAACCTCGACCGGTTCGACCTGCCGGTGACAAGCCGCTAAGCGGCAAGCCGCGGACTCGCCGGCAGCACTCGCCTCCACCGAGGCGGGGAACGTCTCGGCTGTCGCGGTCATGGCGATCCTGAAAGACAGGTCGCGCACGACAGGTCATGCGGGTCACTTGCCCACGTCGGACGCAGGAACGGCGCGGACCTTCAGGTCCTTGAACAGCTCGGTCGCCTCGAACCGAGTGGTCCGCGTGTCCTTGCCGTTGGTCCAGAGGGGCGTCGTCGTCCCGTCCAGGTGGCGGATGCGGAGGTTGTCCAAGTAGACGGTGAACGTGCCGGGGGTGCCGCCGGTGAACACCACCCCGTGTCTGCCCAGCGGACCGGGAGCGGTGCTCGACAGCCCGACGATGCGGTGCTCCCACGTACGCTTCGCATCGGCGATCCCGGGGCCGGTGCTCTGGTCGCGGCCGAACTGGTCCACCGCCGTGCCGGGCTTGAACAAGGGTCCGAATGGTTTGCTGTTGTTCCCTTCGAGTGGGGAGTAGTACGGATGCCGCGGCGGAGTGCCGGGCGAGAAGGCGATGTCGAACTCGACCCAGTCGGTGGCGAACTGCGATGCGTCCCAGTTCGCCACCGTGATGCCGAGGCGGTCTTTTGGTTTCGCCATGTCGGTGATCGTAACGGTGACGGCCAGCACCTCGCCTTCCGGGGTGGGCTCGGCGTGATACCTCTCCGGAGCCGGTCGATGACCGACGGCGACGCCCAGCGAGTCTGCCCATCCGTCCATCGTGGCGGAGAGTTCCCGGACGACGTCCGGGTGGGCGTCGGCGACGTTCTTCGTCTCCGCTTCGTCGGCGGTGATGTCGTACAACTCGAAGCGGTCACAGAAGCGGTGCAGCTTCCACTTCGCCGTGCGCAGCGCGTCCTCGTCCCGCCAGATGAAGTAGTAGCTTTCCACCGGGCTGGGCCGGCGGTCGCGCAGGGCCGGCCACACGTCCTTGCCGTCGAGCGGACGGGCCTTCGGCATGGTCGAACCGGTCATCGACGTGAGCGTTGGGAACATGTCCAGCCCGCCGCACAGCCCGTCCCACTTCTTTCCGCCGACCAGCCCGCCCTTCGGCCAGTGGATGACCGTGGGCAGCCGCACCCCGCCTTCGTAGATGGTGTGCTTCTGCCCGCGGAGGGGCAGGCTGCTGCCGGCCTCCATCGCCCCATTGTCACTGGTGAACACCAGGATGGTGTCGTCGAGCAACTCGAGATCCTCCAGCGCGGAAAGGATGGTGGCGACGTTCTTGTCCATCGACTGGAGCATCGCGGCATGGATCCGCTTGTCTTCGGCGGTCGCCCGGGGGCTGGCGGCGGGCAGCTTCGCCGCCGTCTCCGCATCGACCAGGGCGAGGTCGCTGTCCTTCGCCTGAAGGGGGGCGTGGGCGATGTGAAACGGGATGTAGCAGAAGGACGGGCTGTGCCTGCTGGCGCGGATGAACTCGATGGCGCGTTGGGTCACCAGGTCGTCGGTGTACCCCTCGTCCCGCGGGCGGAACTGCTTGTTGTGCCACCAGGACACCGGCCCGCGGCCTTGCACCGTCCGGCGGGTGAAGTAATCAGCCCCGCCGCCGTAGTACACCCACGCCTCGTCGAATCCGTGGGCGTTCGCCCCGGGCCCGACGCTGGGCTGCTTGTTCGGCATAGCTTTGAAGGCCTCGGCGAACGCGGCACGGTACTCGGGCGAGTCCGGGTCGTTGCCGTTGTGCCACTTGCCGAACACCCCGGTGCGGTAGCCGTTTGCCTGGAACCCCTCGGCGATGGTGGTCTCGCCCGTGTCGAGTTCACCACCCACCTCCGGCCCGGTGCCCACACGAATCGGGTGCCGGCCCGTCAGCAGCATCGCCCGTGTCGGCGAGCAGACGCACCAGCCCATGAAGTTCGTGAGCTCGATGCCCCGGCTGAACAGCGAGTCGATGGTCGGTGTCGGTACGCCCCCGCCATGGACGCTCAGGTCACCCCAGCCGACGTCGTCCGCCAGGATGTACACCACGTTCGGCTGGTCTGCGGCGAAGACCGGCGCACCGGCAGCCAACACGACCAGGACGACGAGTGCGTACGCTCGCATGGGTGGCTCTCCGATGGCAGACACAATCGCTGGCTGGGCCGCGAAACCGGTCGCGACCATCGCCGGCCCAAGCGCCGCAGGAAACAACTCATCTTGCCGGGCCCGTCGCCCGCCTGGGACGAGTGTAGTTCGTTGCCGTCATTCAGGTCGTCGGTGTCCACCGAGGCACCGCGGGGCGACGCCTCGGCCACTGCCAGGACCATCTCGCCCACCAGGGACCGCAGCGGCGAGGCTGCTCCCGGTTACTTGTGCTCGTGGGCATGCTCCTCGAAGTCGCCGGCAAAGGGAGTGCCGTCTACCGCGCCGCTGATCGTGCCGGCGAACTCCCGCACGATGCCGAGCTTGTCGTGCGTGCCGCCGTAGCATGACGACGTGCCCGCTGATTCCCCGGCCCGTGGCCGGGCGACGAGTTCGACCTGGAAGGCCGGCTCACGGATCGTGAGCAGGAGGTTGCCGTCGGCGAGTGCGACGGGGGCCGGTGTCTTCTCGTCGGCGCCCAAGACGTAGACCACGGCCTCCTTCTTGTCGTGGTCGACCGTGAACTCGACGTGATACTTGCCGCCGCCCCAGTCGGTGAGCGTGCCGCCGTGCGGTCCCGCGCCGTGGTCGTGGCCATCGGCAGAATGATCATGCCCGTGCTCGGAGTCGTGCTCGTGACGATCCACCCGAGTCGCTGCGGGGGCGGGATCCTGGCGCGGTGAAGCGGGCTGGCCGCAGCCGCCAGCGCCGAGCGACAGCGCGGTCAGCCAGGCCCAGACGGTCACAC
>CAMCPF010000208.1 GCA_945876515.1 Candidatus Kuenenia stuttgartensis | reverse complement strand
GCAGCACCGCCTTGGTGAACTCGGATGGCGGCTTGCCCTTGGGGTGAAAGTGCCCCGCGGCGGGGGCGACGGGAGCAGGCGCCGCCGGGGCGGCCTCGCCCTCGAGCATGTTGGCCGCCACGGCGAAGGCGGGAAGGCTTTGGACGAACTGGCGGCGGGTGGTCATGGGAGTGGTTCCTGTTCGGGTGTACGAGTTGAGCATCAGACCAGCGCCAGTCGCCGTTCGCAATCGGCGGAGCGGGTGGCTGTTACACTCCCGGCGAACTCGCATTCCAGGTCCTAGGATTGCCACATGACCGCCCCGCTCCTCGAAACTCCGCTCGCCGCCTGGCACGCCGCTCACGGCGGCCGGATGGTGGACTTCGCCGGCTGGACGATGCCCGTCCAATACGCCTCGATCGTCGAGGAGCACCTGGCCACGCGGCGGGCGGCGGGGCTCTTTGACGTCTCGCACATGGGCCGGCTCTCGGTCACCGGCCCCGATGCGATCCGCTGGCTCGATTCGCTGCTCACGCGGCGCGGGGCCGACCTCGCCCCGGGCCAGGTCCGCTACACGCTCGTCACGAGCGACGAGGGGCCGACGGGTGTGAGCGTCCTCGACGACGCGCTCGTGGCCCGTGAGGCCGACGCTGCCGACGGCTCGCCCCGGCTCTCACTCGTCGTCAATGCGAGCAACCGTGACCGCGTGGTGGCCTGGCTGAAAAGCCGCCTGCCCGCCGCGGGCGTCACGCTCACCGACCACACCCGCGAAACAGCCATGATCGCCGTGCAGGGCCCGCGGGCGGTCGAACTCGTCGCCGGCCTCTGCCCCGCCGCCGACGCCGCCCGGATCGCGGCGCTCAAGAACTACCGGGCCACGACGGCCACCGTCGCCGGCCGGCCCGCGGCCATCAGCCGCACGGGCTACACCGGTGAAGACGGCGTCGAGCTCGTCGTGGCCGCGAGCGATGCCGTGGCCGTCTGGGAGGCGATCCTCGCGGCCGGCGCGGCGCACGGCGTCGTGCCCTGCGGCCTCGGTGCCCGCGACACGCTCCGGCTCGAGGCAGGCATGCCGCTCTATGGCCATGAACTCGCGGCGGCCAGCGACCCCTTTGCCCTCGGCCTCGGCTTCGCCCTGAACCTCGCCGCGGCCGACGGCTCGCCGCGGGAGTTTCCCGGCGCGGCGGCCCTGCGGCAGATGCACGCCCAGCCGGCCCAGCGGGTCCGGGTCGGCCTCGTCTGCGACGGCAAGCGGGCCGCCCGCGAAGGGTCGCTCGTGACGCGGCCTGGCGACCCGAACGCCGTCGTGGGCACCGTCACCAGCGGCAGCTACTGCCCCACGCTCGGCACGGCCGCCGCGATGGCGCTGGTCGATCGCGACGCGGCCGCCGAGGGCACACCGCTCGATCTCATCATCCGCGACTCGGCCGCCTCGGCCCGCGTGGCCCCCCTGCCCCTCTACCGCCGGCCGGCGACACCCTCCTGATCCCGACCCATCCGCTATCCTGTCCGAGTCGCTCATCCCTCGGTCGTCTCACCCCAACCCAGAAATCCAACCCAGCAATCCCGGAGCCCGCGATGGCCGCCGCACCGAAGTTCGCCAAGACCCACGAATGGATCCGCCTCGACGACGACGGCCTGGCCACGGTCGGGATCTCGGCCTACGCCGTCGAGGCGCTGACCGACCTCGTCTTCATGCAACTGCCCGAGGTGGGCCGCGCGGTGAAGGCCGGTGAGTCGATCGGCGAGATCGAGAGCGTGAAGGCCGTGAGCGACTTCTACGCGCCGGTCTCGGGCGAGGTGGTCGAGGTCAATGCAGCCCTGCCCGGCAACCTCGAGACGCTCGGGCAGGATCCCTACGGCGCCGGCTGGCTCGTCAGGCTCCGCCCCAGTGAGACCGGCGAGTTGGCGGCGTTGCTCGACCAGGCCGCCTACGACGCGCTCGTGAAGAGCCAGCCACACTGATCCCCGTGGCAGACGCTTCAGCCACGAGCGGCCTCGTCGCCTGGTGGGACGAGCCCGCCCCCGGCCCCGAAAACATGGCCGCCGACGAGCTGCTCGCGGCCGAGGCCTTGGCCCTCGGTCGGCCGCTTGTGCGGGTCTATGGCTGGTCGGAGCCGACGGTTTCCCTCGGCGGCTTTCAGCGGCTGGCCGACGCTCGGGCCGCGACCATGATCGCCGGGCTGCCGCTGGTGCGTCGGCCGAGCGGTGGCGGCGCGATTGTCCACGGCACCGACCTCACCTACGCAGTGGCCGTGCCCCGCAGCCATCCCTGGGGGGGCGACCCACAGGTGCTCTACGACGCCTTCCACGAGTCGCTCGCCGAGGAACTGCGGCAGCGGGGCGTGGCCGCCGAGCGGCATCCCGGCCGCTCCCGGGCGGCGGGCGACGAGGAAAGGTTTCTGTGCTTCGATCGTCGCGCCCAGGGCGACCTGGTCGTGCGGACGGCCGCCAACACCACCGACGGAGACAAGATCCTGGGCAGCGCCCAGCGGCGGCTCCGTGGGGCGGTGCTGCAGCATGGGAGCCTCCTGCTCGAGCCACCCCCCATCGCGGCCGCTCACCCGGGCCTGCTGCGGCTGCATCCCGCGGCGGCCGCCTGGGACCTGCGACACCTCGTCACCGCCTGGCTCACGCGGGTGGCCGCCGAGGCAGGCGGGCCCCTCGACACCCGGCTCGACGACTTCGCCCCCTCGCGGGCGGCTCTCATGGCCGACGCAGCCGCGCGGTTTCGCAATCCGGCTTGGCTCAGCCGTCGCTGACCATCGCCGCCCTTGGGGGCGGTGGCTATGCGTGCGGGTGGTGCCTTTGCTAAACTTTCCACAGGGAGCGGGCCACAGGACTCCGGCTCGCTGCAGCATGCCCGGGGGTGGCCCCTCCACCGCCGATCCCGAATCCCGGCCGCCGCCATGGTCACCAAACTCGTCGTCGCCTCCGGCAAGAGTGCCGGTCGCACCATCTCCATCAAGCGGGCCAAACTCCTGATCGGCCGGGCCGAGGAGTGCGACGTTCGGCCCCTCAGCGAGGAGGTCAGCCGTCGGCATGCCGCCGTGATCGTGGGTCCGGCCGACGTCTGGGTCGAAGACCTGGGCAGCCGCAACGGCACCTTCGTCAACGGCAACCGGATCGAGGCCAAGACGAAGCTCGCCGATGGCGACATGATCCGGGTGGGTTCGCTCGAACTGCGGGTGTCGTGCACGGCACAGGCGGCCGCCCCGGGCGGCGAGGGAGACATCTCCCGCTGGCTGATGGCGGACGATCAGGCCGCCGCGACCTCCGACACGACCAAATCGGTCGCCGCCGCGAAGCCGGATCCGAGCGACTCCGCCGAGAGTTCGTTCGTCGGGGGCATGGAAACCACGGTAGCGGGCTCACCGAACGGCTCGGCGGTCCGCTCATCCGCGACGATCTCACTCCAGGAACTCAAGGACGCCAAGAGCAAGCCGGGCACGCTCCCCGGTCAGGCGGCCGCCAAGAAGGCCGACTCCTCCCGCGACGCCGCGGCCGAGGCGCTCAAGAAGTTCTTCGATCGCAAGTGAGCTGGGCGCCAGGGTGGGGTCGTGACGGTCGGGCAGGACCTGCCGACGGCACGACCGGGATTCGCGGCTGATTTTCACGCACCGGCACCGCTTGCGCCGCCGTCAGCGGTCATGCTTCCGGCAGAGTTTCACACGTCGGCGGCCGGCCGACGAGGAACTTTCCCGGAGACATCGCCATGACCGCCGCCACGATCCCCGCGCCCCGCTCCACCCGCCGCTCGCCCGCCGCCCGCGCCGCCGTCCGTCACGGACGCCGCCGGATGATCGACCCCACCACCTGCGAGCGGGAGTACGCCGCCGACGAGATGGAGTTCATGCAGGCCCTCGACCATTACAAGCGGACCAGCGGCCGGATGTTCCCCACCTGCAGCGAGATCCTGGAAGTGGTCAAGTCGCTCGGTTACCGCCGAGAACAGGCCTGAAGCGGGGCCGGGACGGGGTTGCCCCGGGGCCGCGGGAATCGGTACCTTCCCGCCCCCCGATGCGCCCTTCTGGAGCCGGTCTGCGCGTGCGCCCTGCCCTCGTCATCCTGAGCCTGCTGCCCTTCGCGGCGGCCCCTGGCTGCAAGCCGATGGGCGGCAACGAATCGGCGCAAGGGGTGCAGCTTTACCAGCAGGGCAACTACCTCGGCGCGGTCAACTCCTTCCAGGAGGCGCTGGCGCGCCAGCCCGGCAACCCCGACTGCTTCTACAACCTCGGGGCGACGTATCATCAGCAAGCCAAGGTGTTCGGCAGCACTGCCGACCGCCAGGTGGCCGAGCAGTACTACCACCTCTGCCTGGCGCGAAATCCCGACCACGTCGCCTGCCAGCGGGCGCTGGCCGTCCTCCTCGTCGAGGAGGGCCGCGGGCCCGAGGCCGTCTCCAATCTGCAGGCGTGGGCGACGGCCCGGCCGACCAATCCCCAGCCCCACATCGAGTTGGCCCGGCTCGCCGAGGAGCACGGCGACCTGCGGGAGGCCGAAAACCAGCTTGTGGACGCGCTCGCGCTCGACCCGAACAATCCGCGGGCCCTGGTTGCGCTCGGCCAATTGCGCGAGTCTGCGGGCGATCCCGCCCAGGCCGTGGCCAACTACTCGCGGGCCCTGACGATCGATCCCCAGCAGCCCGTCGTGGCAGCGCGGGTCGCCTCGCTCAGCACTCCGGGCTCCGCCGGGGTCGCCGTCGCCACGCTGCCACCGCCCGCGGGAGCCGTGCCCTACCCCGCCGCCCCTCCCGGCCCCGTCGCGGCGGCGCCACTGCCGCCAGGAATGCCGGCCCGTTGACCGGTTCCGGAGCCGCTCCTATCCTGCGAGCGGTTCTTCCGGATCCCCGGTGCCCCACGATGGCCGACCGCGTCTTCAATTTCTCCCCCGGCCCAGCCGTGCTGCCCCTGCCGGTGTTGGAGCGGGCTCGGGACGAGATGCTCTGCCTGCCCGGTGTGGGCAGTTCGATCCTCGAGATCAGCCACCGCAGCCCGGCCTTCGACCGGATCCTGGACGAGACGCTCGCCGGCCTCAGGAGTCTGCTGGGCATCGGGCCGGACTACGAGGTCGTGTTCCTTCAAGGGGGCGCGAGCCTGCAGTTCTCGATGGTGCCGATGAACCTGCTGCGGGGCCAGCCGGGCAAGGCCGACTACGTGGTCACCGGCACCTGGGGCGCCACGGGCATCAAGGAGGCCCGCCGCGAGGGCGTCGCCCACGTCGCCTGGGACGGCGCGGCGACCAACTACGACCGGCTCCCCTCGCCAGGCGAGATCACGCTCTCCGACCGCCCGGCCTACGTGCACGTCACCAGCAACGAGACGATCCAGGGCGTGCAGTGGAAGGCCGACCCCGACGTGGGCGACGCCCCGCTGGTCTGCGACTGCTCGAGCGACTTCCTCTCCCGGCCGATCGACGTGGCCCGCCACGGCCTGATCTACGCCTGTGCCCAGAAGAATGCCGGCATCTCCGGGGTGACGGTGGTGATCATCCGCAAGGACCTGCTCGAGCGATCGCGGGACGACCTGCCCCGGATGCTCGACTACCGGACGTTCGTCAAGGAAGGCTCGCGGCCCAACACGCCGCCGACCTTCGCGATCTACATCCTCGGCCTGATCTGCGAGTGGCTCCGCGACGAGGTGGGCGGGCTCGAGGCCATGGCCCGCCACAACGCCGCCAAGGCCCGGCTCCTCTATGACGTGCTCGACACCTCGGGGGGCTTCTACGCCGGCCACGCCCGGCCCGACTGCCGCTCCGACATGAACGTCACCTTCCGCCTCCCGGACGAGGCGCTCGAGAAGCAGTTCGTCACCACGGCCGCGGCCAAGGGGCTCGTCGATCTCAAGGGCCACCGCTCCGTGGGCGGGATTCGGGCCAGCATCTACAACGCGATGCCGCTCGCCGGGGTCGAGGCCCTCCG
>CAMCPF010000207.1 GCA_945876515.1 Candidatus Kuenenia stuttgartensis | reverse complement strand
CGCGGCCTGGCCTGCACGCCCACCACGAGCATGGGCCGACTGTTCGACGCCGTGGCGGCAATCGTGGGCGGCCCAGCGAGCGTCAGCTTCGAGGCCGAGGCGGCGCTCTGGCTCGAATCGCAGGCCGCCCGCTGCCCGGATGATCCCGCGGATCGCTACCGATTCTGTCTGTCAGCCGCTACCGAAACTACCCCGCTCGTGGCCGACTGGCGGCCGGTCGCGGCGGCGATCGTCGGCGACGTGCTGGCCGCAACGCCGATCCCGGAGATCGCCGCGGAGTTTCATCGGGCCGTCGCCCGCTTGATCGACGACGTGCGGCAGCTTCTGGCACCCCGCGCCGCCGCCGTCGGCCTCACCGGCGGCGTGTTTCAAAATGCCCTGCTCGTGGAGCATTCCCTCGCGCGGCTCCGGGCCGCCGGCCGCGAGGTGCTTCTCCACCACCTCGTGCCCCCCAACGACGGCGGCCTCGCGCTAGGCCAGGCCCTGCTGGCCCGAGACCGCCTCGCGGCGTCGCTCAGCCCGCCCTGAGCGTGGCCCGGCGGTTAGCGAGATAGCCGAGCCACTCGTCGAGGCCGGTGCCGGTCTTCGCCGAGGTCTCGAAGACCCGCATCCCCGGCCGCACGGCATCGATGTTGGCCAGGGCCAGAGCGTGGTCGAACTCACAGGCCTGCGCGAGGTCGAGCTTGGTGAGCGCCGCCACGTCGGCGGTGTTGAACAAGCCCGGATACTTGAGCGGCTTGTCCTCCCCCTCGGTCACGGAGAGCAGCGCGAGCCGGACCGACTCCCCGAGATCCCAGCTCGTCGGGCAGACGAGGTTGCCGACGTTCTCGATGAACAGATACCGCAGGCCGGCCAGATCCCAGCCCTCGAGGTGCTTGGCTACCATGTCGGCCTCGAGGTGGCAAAGGCCGTGGGTGTTGATCTGCCGCACCGGTACGCCGCTCTCGGCGAGCCGCCGGGCGTCGTTGTCGGTTTCGAGATCGCCGACCACGGCCGCACAGGCCTCACCGCGGGCCGCGAGCCGAGCGAGCGTCTCCTTGAGGAAGGTCGTCTTGCCGGTGCCGGGGCTCGAGACCATGTTCACCACGAGCAGCCCGAGCCGCTCGAACTCCCGCCGCATCGCGCGGGCGAGTTCGTCGTTGGCCTTGAGGATCTTGGTGCGCACTTCGAGGATGCGTGGCCCGCTCATGCCGCATCCTCCGCCTCGGCCGCGAGCACCAGCGACTCGAGTTCGAGTTCGCCCCCCGCCCGCACGTCGCCGCTGCGCTCCCCGCACTCCGGGCACGCGAGAGGCACGAGCCCCGGCAGATCGACTTCCCGCTGGCATGCCGGGCACCAGATCCGCACGGGCACCTCCTCGATCTCGACCGTCGCCGCCTCGAGCGGCGTGCCCTGGGCGGCCAGGGCGAGGGCAGACCGCAGAGCCTCCGTCGCGGCGCCGGCCAGCAGTCCGACCCGCAGCCTGACCGTCGCGACCCGCCCGCCGCCGGCGGCCCGCAGGTGGCCCTCGGCCAGATCGATCACCCGGATCGCGATCGAGAGTTCGTGCATGGCTTCACCAGAGGGATGCCTTCTATAGTAGAGCTTCGGAGCTGCCCGCGTCGCCGGACGCTCGCTTCACGGCACGGGCAGCCCCTCGCCGACGAATAGCGGCCGGAGGGACTCTCTGGAGACTGGAATACGCATGCCTTGGGATAGCGTCCGCCCATCGGCCACAGAACCAAGCCGCGACGTGGTCGTCGTCGGCTGTGGCAATTTGTTGCGGGGCGATGACGGGGCGGGGCCTGAGTGTGTGCGGCTGCTCATCGCACGCGACCTCCCGGCGGGCGTGATCGCGATCGACGCGGGCACGAGCGGCGCCGACGTGGTGCTTTGCATGCGCACAGCCAACCGCGTGATCCTCGTCGATGCCTGCCAGTCGGGCCGCCCGCCCGGCTCCGTCGTGAGGCTCTCGGCCGCCGACCTCGCCGAGATTCCCCCGACGGGCCCGCTCGATATCCATGCGTTTCGTTGGATCGACGCGGTCAGTCTCACCCGGGCCCTGGCCGGGGAGCAGCCCGGGCCGACGATCTCCGTTTGGCTCGTCGAAGCCGCCGACTTCGCCCCGGGCCGCGGGCTCTCGCCGCCGGTCGCCGCCGCGGTGGAGCGGCTGGCAGCCGAGATCCGCGCGGCCCTCGAACCCGCGGGCCGCCAGGCCACCGTCGCCGGAGACTGACTGCATGTGCCTCGCCGTTCCCGGACAGGTCGAGTCGATCCGCGACGAGGGCGGCATCCGGATGGGCCGGGTGAACTTCGGCGGCGTGGTCAAGGAGGTCTGCCTCGCCTACCTGCCCGAAATCGCGGTGGGCGACTACGCGATCGTGCACGTCGGCTTCGCGATCTCGCAGATCGACGATGCCTCCGCCCGGGAGACGCTCCGCACCTTTGCCGAACTTGGGATCCTCGAAGAGGGCCTGGCGGAACTGCGCGAGGGCGATGCGCCCGCAGGACCGGCCCTACCAGCGGCGGCCGAACCGGCCCCTGAACCCACCCGATGAAACACCTCGCCGAATACCGCGACGCCGACACCGCCCGGCGGCTGGCCGCCGAGATCGGCCGGATCGCGACCCGCCCCTGGGCGATCATGGAGGTCTGCGGAGGCCAGACCCACTCCATCATCCGCCACGGCATCGACCAGCTGCTGCCCCCGGAGGTCGAGCTGATCCACGGGCCGGGCTGCCCGGTCTGCGTCACGCCGCTCGAGACGATCGACAAGGCGCTCGCCATCGCCCGCAGGCCCGACACGATCCTCTGCTCATTCGGCGACATGCTCCGCGTGCCGGGCTCCCGCGAGGACCTGTTCGCGGTCAAGGCCGCCGGCGGCGATGTCCGCGTGGTCTACTCGCCGCTCGACGCCGTCAAGCTCGCCCGGGCCATGCCCGACCGCGAGGTGGTGTTCCTGGCGATCGGCTTCGAGACCACGGCCCCGGCCAACGCGCTGGCCGTGAAGCTGGCCGCCCGCGAGGGGCTTCGCAACTTCTCGGCCCTCGTCTCCCACGTACTCGTGCCGCCGGCGATCCGGGCGATCATGAGCTCGCCGGACAACCGGGTGAACGCCTTCTTGGCGGCCGGCCATGTCTGCAGCGTGATGGGCACCTGGCAGTATCCGCCGCTGGCCCACGAGTTCGGCGTGCCGATCGTGGTGACGGGCTTCGAGCCGCTCGACCTGCTCGAGGGCATCCGCCGCACGGTGGTGCAGCTGGAGGCCGGCCGGCATGAACTGGAGAACGCCTACCCGCGGGTGGTCAGCGAGCGGGGCAACGAGGCCGCGCAGGCCGTGATCGCCGAGGTCTTCGCTCCGGTGGACCGGGCGTGGCGGGGGATCGGCGTGATCCCCGCGAGCGGCTGGCGGCTGGCCGACGCCTACGCGGCGTTCGACGCCGAGCGGCGGTTCGACCTGGGCGGCATCACGGCCGTCGAGTCGCCCCTCTGCAAGAGCGGCGAGGTGCTCAAGGGCTTGCTCAAGCCCGGCCAGTGCCCGGCCTTCGGGAAGGAGTGCACGCCCCGCACGCCGCTGGGGGCCACAATGGTCTCGAGCGAGGGCGCCTGCGCGGCCTACTACAACGCGGGGCGGACCTGATGCAGCCAGGCACCCCGCCCGACCCCGCGAGCTTCACCTGCCCTGCGCCGCTGCGGGACCGGCCGCAGATCGTGATGGGCCACGGTGGCGGCGGGGCCTTGTCGCGGGATCTCATCGAGCACATCTTCCTGCCGGCCTTCGGCAATCCCGTGCTCGACCGGCTCGGCGACTCGGCCGTGCTCGACCCGACGGGCCGGGACCTCGCCCCGCGGCTGGCCGAAGGCGGCCGGCTCGCCTTCGCGACCGACTCCTACGTCGTCCGACCGCTCGTCTTTCCCGGCGGCTCGATCGGCGAGCTCGCCGTCAACGGCACGGTCACCGACCTGGCGATGAGTGGGGCCGAGCCGCTCTGGCTCTCGGCCGCGTTCATCCTCGAGGAGGGCCTGGCGATCGCGGACCTGGCCGGGATCGTGGCTCGGATGGCGGCGGCCGCGACGCGGGCCGGCGTGACGATCGTGACCGGCGACACGAAGGTGGTCGAGAGGAGCCGCGGCGACGGGCTCACGATCACGACCGCGGGCATCGGCGTCGTGCCACCCGGCATCGACTTGGGGCCGCAGCGCGTCCGTCCCGGCGACGCGGTGATCGTGAGCGGCACGATCGCCGACCACGGCATGGCGATCATGAGCGTCCGCGAGGGGCTCGAGTTCGAGGCCGCGATCACGAGCGACACGGCGCCGCTCCACGGCCTCGTGGCCGCGCTGCTCGCGGCCTGCCCGGGGGCCCGCATGCTCCGCGACCCCACCCGCGGCGGCGTGGCCGCGAGCCTCCATGAGATCGCCGTAGCCGCGAAGCTCGGCGTCGAGATCGACGAGCGGGCGATCCCCGTCTCCCCCGTGGTCGCGAGCGCCTGCGAGATCCTCGGCCTCGACCCCCTCCAGGTGGCGAACGAGGGCAAGCTGCTGGCGGTGGTGCCTGCCGACGCGGTCGAAGCCGTGCTCGACGTGATGCGGGCCCACGAGCACGGCCGCCAGGCCACGCTGCTCGGCCGGATCGTGGCCGGGCACCCGGGCGTGGTGGCGATGCGCACGGCCCTCGGCGGCAGCCGCGTCGTCCCGCTGCCGATCGGCGAGCAGCTCCCGCGGATATGCTGACATCGCCGCAGGGTCTACGTGACCGCTACCGTTGGCAGCTGGGCGGTGGCGTGATCGTGGGATTGAACCACCGTAGGGTTGATGCAATGGCCTGCCGGCAGCGATGATGGCGGCCGACACGCGATCCCGCATGGGCGACGACGCGTTTTCCGTCGCCCCAATCTTTCGCGAGAGTCGCCCATGGCCCAGATCATCGATGACCGTGCCGTGCCGCAGCAGAGCACCCACTGGGAATACCTGCTGCCGATCATGACGGTGCACCTGCTGGCCGGCTTGGCCTTCTTGCCCTGGTGCTTCAGTTGGTCAGGCGTAGCGCTCGCCCTGGCGGGCACGATGGTGTTCGGCACGCTCGGCATCAACCTTTGCTACCACCGGCTGCTGGCCCACCGCAGCCTGAAGGTCTCCCGGGGTCTCGAGCGGTCGCTGGCTACGATCGCGCTCTGCTCGCTCGAGGACACGCCCGCCCGCTGGGTCGCCAACCACCGGCTCCACCACGTCCACTCCGATGAGGAGCAGGATCCGCACTCCCCCCGCGACGGCGTCGCCTGGTCGCACGCCGGCTGGCTGTTTCGCCGCGCCCCAGACCGCCGCACCTACGCCTTCTTCGAGAAGTATGCCCGTGACATCCTCGCCGACGACTACTACCGCTGGCTCGAGCGGCGTCCCACGGCGATCCTCTGGATCTACGCCACCCATGCCGCTTGCTTCGCCGGGGCCGGGCTCGCCGTAGGCCGCCTCACGGGGGGCGACTGGGAGCACGGCCTGCAGCTGGCCGCAAGCTGGCTGGTGTGGGGCGTGTATGTCCGCACCGTGCTCGTCTGGCACATCACCTGGAGCGTCAACTCGCTGACCCACCTGTTCGGCTACCGCACCTACGAGACGGGTGAAGACAGCCGCAACAACTGGTTCGTGGGGCTCGTGGCGATGGGCGAGGGCTGGCACAACAACCACCATCACGATCCGGCCAGCGCCAGCGTGCAGCACCGGTGGTGGGAAATCGACGGCACCTGGTACGTGATCCTGCTGCTCGAGCAGCTCGGCCTCGCAACCGACGTGATCCGCCCCCGGCACCAGCGGCGCGCAGCGCGCCAGGCCTGATGAACTGGCTGCCGTGACGCACCCCGCGAGGGGTTGCCCATGCCAATCGAGCGGCGTTGATAGCGAGCGCAGGCAGGATGCCGGAGCGA
>CAMCPF010000206.1 GCA_945876515.1 Candidatus Kuenenia stuttgartensis | reverse complement strand
GGTTGGGGCATCGTCGAGCGGGCTGACCGCCTCCCGGACGGCGGCGTCGGCGGCCCGGATCTGGAGGGCGAGCGCGCCCTGTCCCACCGCCGGCCAAAACCCATCCGGTGTGAGCAGGCTGGTGATCCTGTGCCCAAGCCCGAGCCGCTCGAGGCCCGCGGCGGCGAGCACGAGGCAGCGATACTCTCCTGCATCGAGCTTCCGCAGCCGGGTATCGACGTTGCCACGGATCGGTCGGACGTCCAGATCGGGTCGCAGGGCCCGCACCTGGACCACCCGCCGGATGCTCGACGTTCCCACGACCGCGCCCGGCGGCAGGGCGGCGAGTGATTCCCCTTCCCGGCCGACGAAGGCGTCGTACGGACAGGCCCGCACGGGCACGCAGCCGATGTCGAGGTCTGCGGTCGGCGCCGTCGGCAGATCCTTGAGGCTGTGCACCGCGAGGTCGATCCGCCCCTGGCGGAGCGCCTGCTCGAGTTCTCGCACGAAGACGCCATCGCCACCCAGCGTGTGCAAGGGCACATCGCGGCGCTCGTCACCCCGCGTGCTCATGACCTCGATCGTCACCTCGTGCCCGAGCGCCCGCAGCCGCTCCGCCACCCAGCCCGTCTGGGCCAGCGCCAGGCCGCTCCCCCGTGTGCCGATCCTCAGTGATGCCCGCATGCCCGCCTGATCACTCCTGGTACCGCCCTCGATGGCGTCCGAACTCCCTCAGCCCTTCCGATCCGTCAAGCGGCCGGCGATTCGGCCGCATCGGCTCGGGCTACCGCAGCAGCGTAGACGGCGGCGGCTCCGGCCGCGACCAGCGCCGCCCGGCAGGCCGCGAGAGTGCCCCCGGTCGTCGTCACGTCATCGACCACCAGCACCCGCCGCCCGGCGGCGACCGCCGAGGCCCGAAAGGCATCGCGAACGTTGGCCCGCCGGGCCACCGGCTCCAGTTCGTTCTGCATCGGGGTGGCCCGGGTGCGGACGAGCGCCGCCCGCCGCGGCAGACTGAGGGCGGCGGCCATACCGCGAGCCAGTCCGTCGGCTGCGCTCGTGCCGCGCCGCATCCGCCTGGTCCAGTGCATCGGCACCGGCACGAGCAGATCGATGCCCCAGGCCGCGATCTGCTCCGCGTGCTTCCTGGCGAGCAACGCCGCCAGGCCGGCGGCCAGGATCTCGCCTCCGGGCCGCTTCGCCGCCAGCACGGTCGACCGCAGGTCGTCGGCATAGGCCGAGAGCACCGCGATGCCGTCCCAGTCGCGGCACCGGCCGTGGCAGCGACGGCAATCAGCGGCCGACGAGGCCGGGGCCCCGCACGCCAGGCACCGCGACACGTCGCTCGCGAACCGTCGCGCACATGCGTCGCAGACCACCGCCGGCCCACGCGCGGGCTCCGGCACGTCGGCCCGGCAGAATACGCACCTCGGAGGGCAGACCAGATCGAGCCCCTGCCCTGCCAGCCGGCCCGCAGACCGCCCTAGGAAAGAGAGCCACGCCTTCACGAATCGCCCTCTTTCCCGGCGGCCGGCCCGGATTGACGTTCCGCCGGCCGACCCGGTACCGTTCCCGCCCCAGCGGGGCGGCCGTCGACGCCGTCCACCTTCCCCGGTGGCCCCGACCGCGTCAAGCAGCCATGCTCATCGACCGCTACATCGGCCGGGCCCAACTCCACGCCTTCATCGTGGTGTTCATCAGCCTGGCGGGTCTCTATCTCGTGTTCGATGCCTTCACGAACATGGAGGAGTTCATCACCCACGCGGCCGAAAGCGGCAGCCTGGCACGCCTGCTCGCTTCCTACTACAGCTGCCGCCTCGTCTGGTTCTTCGACGCCACCAGCCCCGTGATCACGCTGGCCAGCGGGATGTTCGCGCTTTCCTGGCTCGAGCGGCACAACGAACTCACGGCGCTGCTGGCGGCCGGCGTGACCCGCTGGCGGATCGCCCGGCCAGTGATCGTGTTCGCGGCGGTCGTCAGCCTGATCGCGGCGGCCAACCGTGAACTCGTGCTGCCGCAGATCCGCGAGTCGTTCGCCCGCAATGCACAGGACCTCGACGGCAAGTCGTTGCAGCCCTTCGAGTCCCGGTATGACCACCGCACCGACATCCTGTTTCGTGGCAAGGGTGCCCGAGCCGCCACCGCCAGCATCGACTCGCCGAGCCTGCTGATGCCCCCGCAATTGGGCGACTACGGCCCGCAGATCACCGCCACCCGGGCCACCTGGCGACAGGCCGAAGCGGGGCGGCCTGCCGGCTACCTGCTCGTGCAGGTGCAGGAGCCGGCCGACATCGACCGGCTGCCGCCCCTGGCCTGCGGCGGCCAGACCGTCGTGCTCACGCGCCAGGCTGCCGACTGGCTCGAACCCGGCCAATGCTTCGTCGTCAGCAACGTCACGTTCGAGCAAATGATCGGCTCCACCAACTGGAGCCAGTACTCGGCCACCATGGACCTGGTGCGGGCCATCGCCAACCCGAGCCTGGGCGTGGCGGCCGACATCCCGCTTCGGGTGCACTCCCGGTTTACCGCCCCGGCTCTCGACCTGGCCCTGCTGCTGCTCGGGATGCCGCTGGTGCTGGGCCCGATCCGCCGGGGCATCTTCGCCGCCGTCGGGGGCTGCGTGGCGATGACCGTGATTTTCTTTCTCGTCGTGCTCGGCTCTCACGCCTTCGCTATGGGCGACCTGCTGAGCCCTTCGCTGGGCGCCTGGCTCCCGCTGCTGGTGCTCGGCCCACTGGCCGCGTGGTACGCCCAGCCGATGTGGCGGTGACGTGCCGCGACGGGTGAGGGCGTCACGGCGCTGCCACAGGCTGCGGTCCAGCGGGCGGTGCTTCCGCCGCCGGTTCACCGTCGGCGGGGGCGGCCTGGGCCGGCCCGATCGCAACCGTCCGCGCGGCGGCTTCCGCCAGTTGCTCGAGAGGCACTGGAAGCAGGCCGGCCACCTTCTGGGGCACCCGCCACGCCAGCACCGTGATCAACTCTTGCTGCGGCTCGGCTGAAAGCCAAATTTCGCAGATTCCATCCCAGCGTTTGTACTCGGGGTTGCCGGCGACCAAGCTTTCGAACACTTGGGGCCCGACGAGCGTCAGCACCCGCCACGTCCGCGGTCCGCCGCCTCGTGGATCCACCTGTCGCTCGGCCCACCCCTGGGTTCCGTTCTTGAAGGCCTCATCGGCCCGCACCTGCTCGAGGATCGTTTTTTCGACCGCGGCTCGATTGGCCGTGGCGGGCAGCACGCCGATCGCAACGGCGGCGGCCAGTTCAGCCCCGTCCCCGGCGAGCCGCCGCTCGTACGTGGCCTGATATCCGGGCAACTCGCTCAGAAATGGAGGCCGAAGACGACTGGGGTCGGGCCTGCTCGGCGGCCCATCGACCAAGGGCGTAAATCCCGCCGGCAGCCTGATCGCGACTCTGCTAGAGGCGAAGGACACCGGCTGCGGCTCGAGTACGGCGAAGGGCGCGGCATCGCGGTAGGCGGACAGGGCCTTGGCGTAGTCGGCGTCGTAGCGGCCGGTCGAACACCCGGCGACCAGCAAGGCGAGTGAGGCGAGGGACGAGCGCATCGGATGGCTCCGGGAGCAAGCAGGGCGGCAAACGCAGCCGCCGACGCCCGCTGAACCTGAGCGGAAATCCGCCGGCGGTCAACGCCACGGCCCAAACCCCGCGAGCGGCTCGATTCGCCGGTCCGTCAACAGCCGCCCCACCCTTCCCTTTTCGCCAGACCTTTTTTCTTCACCCCACCCTCCCCGCCTGCCGATGGTAGGTGTACGGGTGAAAGCCCGCCCGTCCGGCGGGAAGGCCGGGACGGTTTCCTCCAGGCAATGGAGTGCCATCATCATGCGGATCAACACCAGCCGTTTCGGTCGCATCGACATCGATGCCGGCGACGTCCTCCGGTTTCCCAGCGGCCTGCCGGGCCTCGAGGACTGCCGCGAGTGGGCCCTGCTCGCCGACTCCTCCAACGACGCCCTCGGCTGGCTCCAATCGACCACCCGCCCCGACGTGGCGGTGGCGGTGGTGAGCCCCCGGCGGTTCGTGCCCGACTACCAGGTCCGGATCCCGCGCAGCGAGCTCTCGCCGCTGGAGATCACCGACATCCGTCAGGCCCAAGTCGTGGTGGTGGTCGGCAAAACCGACACCACCCTCACGCTCAATCTCAAGGCGCCAATCGTCATCAACCTCGAAGCCCGCACGGGCCGTCAAGTCGTTGCAAGCGGCGACCTTCCGCTCCAGTACGAACTCCCTTGCGGCCGCCCGCCACTCAGGAAGAGTGCATAATCCAAGGTGTCCGGCGGCGCGGAGCGCCTGCCGATACCCCATGATCCGAAGGACCCTGCCATGCTCGTGCTCTCCAGACAACGTGACGAAAGCATCATGATCGGCGACAACATCGTCGTCACGATCGTGGACATCCGGGGAGACAAGGTCCGCCTCGGGATCAACGCCCCCTCCGAGATCCCGGTGCACCGGCAGGAGGTCTACGAGGCCATCCAGCGGGAAAACCTTCGGGCCGCGCGGCTCGAGCCGGGTGACACCGAGGCGATCGGCCGGTTCGCCAACCGCGGCAACGCCCGCCCCGACGAGCCGGGCAAGCGCTGAACCGCGTCGGGGATTCGCGTCAGGGTGTGAAGTATCCCGGCTCGTTCCCGGGCTTCCACTTGATGTTGCAGCCCAGACTCGGCACCTGCTCGACCAGCGGCGGCTTGCCAGCCAAGAGCGCCTCGATCGCCCCCCGCAGGTCGCGGCCGGTCACGGGCACACCGCTTCCGGGCCGGCTCGGGTCGAGCTGGCCGCGGTAGACGAGCTTCCGGTCGGCGTCGAAGAGATAAAAGTCGGGCGTGCAGGCGGCGTGGTAGGTCTTCGCCACCTCCTGCGTCTCGTCGTAAAGATAGGGGAACGGGTAGCCCCGCTCGTCGGCCTCGGCCACCATCTGCTCGGGCGAGTCGGCGGGGTGGGTGGCCACGTCGTTGGAACTGATCGCGGCGAGTCCGATGCCCCGCGGTAGATACTCGTGGCCGAGCCGAGCCAACTCGTCGGCCACGTGCTTCACGAACGGGCAGTGGTTGCAGATGAACATCACCACGGTGCCCTTCGGCCCGGCGGCGGCGGCGTAGTCCACCATCCGGCCGTCCACGTTGGGGAGTTCGAAGTCGGGGGCGACGGTGCCTAGGGGCAGCATCGTGGAGGGGGTACGGACCATGGCGTGATTCCTCGCAGGAATGGTGCGCGAACGAGCAGGATCTTACGTGGCCGCACCGCAGCGGTACACCCGCCGGGCGTTGGCGGTGGTGGCGGCGGCGAGGGCGGCGGGCGGCTCGCCACGGGCCAGGGCCAGGCAGGCGGCCGTGTGAACCACGTTGGCCGGTTCGTTCCGCTTACCCCGCAGCGGTTCTGGGGAGAGGAACGGGCTGTCAGTCTCGACGAGCAGCCGCTCGAGCGGCACGGTCTTCACCACCTCCCGCAGGTCGGCCGCTGAGCGGAAGGTGACCATCCCGGCAAACCCCAGGCAAAACCCCAGGTCGATCGCCTCGGCAGCCTCGGCGGCGGTGCCGGTGAACGAGTGGAGGATCGCGGCGAGCGGGCCGCGGGCCACCGCCTCCCGGAGCATGGCGAGGCAGTCGCGGGTGCTCTCGCGGGTGTGGATCACGAGCGGCAGCCCGGCCTGTTGGGCCAGGCGGATGTGGCGGTCGAAAAACTCCCGCTGCACGTCCGCCGGCGCGGTCGTGCGATACCAGTCGAGTCCCGTCTCGCCGACGGCCGCCACGCGGCCCTGCTCGACCAGCCTCACGATCCGGTCCCACTCATCGGGCTCGACCTCGGCCGTGTCATTGGGATGGATGCCGGCAGCGGCCACCAGGCCCGGCTCGCGGGCGGCCAGCTCGGCGGCCGCCTCGCTGTCGGCGGCCCGCGTGCCGATCACGGCCATC
>CAMCPF010000205.1 GCA_945876515.1 Candidatus Kuenenia stuttgartensis | reverse complement strand
CGGCTTGGCCTACCAGGCGGTGACGGGGATCGGCGAGGAGTCGCTGCCGGCCGCCCTGGAAAACCTCCACTACAACGAACTGGCGGGCGTGCTCGCGATCGGCGCGACGCTGCTCACGGGGCAGCATGCGGTCAATGGCAAGGGGGAGTGGGTCCGCCGGGAGGCGCTTGCCGACGCCGGCGGTATCGAGGCGGTGCGAGACAACGCCGCCGACGATTCCGCGCTCGCGCGGCTCGTGGCCGCGGCCGGCTGGCAGGTGCGGCTCTCCCCGGAGCCCGTGCGGATCGTGCATCGCACGTGGTCGTGGCGCGGACTCTGGCAGCGGCACGTGCGGCACGCGGCCTGCCGAATCCGGATCGCCCCGGTGGCCTATCCGCTCGAACTGTTGCTCAACCCCCTGCCCTGGGCTGTGGGCCTGCTCGCCACCCCGTGGGCGGCCTTCGCCCCGGCGATCATCCTGGCTCGCATCCTGCTCGAGACGTCGGCCGCCCGCATGCTGCGCGGCTCGTGGCCGTCGCTCCACCATGCCGCCGCGATCCCGCTCAAAGACGCCGTCTACCTGGCCGGCTGGTTCGCCCCGCTCGCCGTCCGCCACGTCCACTGGCGGGGCCGCCGCTACCGGCTCGCCCGACACGCCCGGATGATTCCCGCGACGCCCGCCGCAGCGCCGGCGGCCGCGAGCAGGCTCGCCGCCTGAGCGGGCACGCCGCCCGAGCAGGCGCGGTATCGTCATGGCGTTCCCCGCTTCACCCGCGAGGCCGCCCCATGCGCCCCTGCTTGCCGCTCCTCCTCACGCTCGCGGTCCTCGCCGCCATGGCCCCGGCGGCCGAGCCGCTCCGGGTTGGCATGGAACTCTCGTATCCGCCCTTAGAGATTACCGATCAGGCCGGCAGGCCGACCGGCGTGAGCGTCCGCCTGGCCGAGGCGCTCGCCAAGGATCTCGGCCGCGAGCTCGTGATCGAAAACGTCGCCTTCGACGGCCTGATCCCGGCGCTCAAGACGGGCAAGATCGACTGCATCATCTCCTCGATGACGGCCACGCCCGAGCGGGCCCGCTCGATCGCTTTCTCCGAGCCCTACCTGAAGACGGGGCTGGCCCTGCTCGTGGCCACGAAGTCACCCGTCGAGTCGGCCGCCGACCTCGACGCGCCGGGCCGGGTGGTGGCCGTGAAGAAGGGCACCACGGGCCACCAGTACGCGGCCACCGCGATCAAGCGGGCCCGGCTGCTCGTGCTCGACAAGGAGTCGGCGGCCGTGATGGAGGTGGCCCAGGGCAAGGCCGACGCCTTCATCTACGACTCGCTCTCCGTCTATCGCAGCCACGCGCGGCACCCCGACACCACGCGACCCCTGCTCCGGCCGTTCCGCGAGGAGACCTGGGCCGTGGGTCTCCGCCGCGGCGACGACGCCCTCAAGCGCAAGGTGGACGACTTCTTGAGTCGCTTCCGCGCCGCCGGCGGCTTCGAGAAGCTCGGCGAGGAGTTCCTCGCGGCAGAAAAGGCATTTTTCGAGAAGGAAGCCGTCCCGTTCTATTTCTGAGCCTCGGGATCGGCAACGACCGTCGTGGTCGGGCTGCCGGCGTGGGGGCTCGCCGGCGAACCGGCCGCGGCGTCGCGGCGCTCGGCCAACCGCCCGAGCTCCTCGGCCCAGGCCAGCGTGCTTTCCGCTCGGGCGTCGATCAGCCGACTCACGGAGTCGCCGTGCCGGGCCATCAGTCGCTCACGCAGCTGCTCATCACCGCGTTTTTTCAACCGGCTGAGGGTTTGTCGAGCCGGGGGGGCGTCGACCGGGGGCATGCTCCCCGCGTCCCGACAAAACCGCAGCATCGCCTCCTGCGGATCGCGAACGATGTCTTCGTAGAACAGCACCAGAGGCGGTCCGTCGATGCGAGCATCGAGGATCTGGCGGATCCGCTCCTCGATGGCGACCAGTTCGACGATCCAGTGCACAACTCTTTCGGCGAGCAGGTCGAGGTCTTCCTTCAGACCGATGGGGGTAGACGGGTCGTACCGGCGGCTCGATGAGTGCCAGACCCCCGAGCCGATCGCGAACACATACGACATGGCCTGGGCGACGACGTCGCGGCGCAGGATCGCCGAATACCGCCAGGTCGACGGAATCGTGGGCGCCACCATCGTGAGCAGGTAATCGTGGCGGAGCGGCGTGGACTGCAACCAGAAGATTCCCCCCAGGGCCTCCCGGCGGACGACCGACGCGAAGTAGAAGCCGTCGTTGGTGACGAACCGCCGCCACTGTGCTTCTTGCCGCTCGTGGAACGCCTCGGTGCCCGTCCCGCAGCAGCCCCACTGGGCGACCAACTGTCCCAGAAGCGTGCTGCCGCAGCGGCCGGGAATCAGGGAAACGCACACCCGGCGGACGCCAACTTCTGACAGGATGCGCTGGTAGTCGTCATGCGTGAGCCGCCCGTCGACGCAGCCGTCCGGGCCCGGGCCGTGCGGGAGGGGCGTCGCGGGATTCGATTCCTCGATCACAAGTGGAGTTTCCTCGGCCGTCGCCCGGCTTGCGGATCACCGGGCATCGCAGCAGCCGTCGGCCGCGGCCCTCGGCTAGCGGCGGACTTCGGCCGCGATCGAAAATCTAAGATAGCCTGACGAGTGGGCGGCGAGCTGTCGCGAGCCCCGGACTTGCCCGCGAGCGACGCTCGAGAGGCAACCCTGTTACCCTAGCATCATGCCCCGCTGGCTCGCCCACGTAATCGTCGTCGCGGCCTTCGCCGCCGCCGTGGCGGCCGCCTTCGCCCGCGTCAACTACGAGTGGAACTGGGCCGCCGTCTGGGACTACCGGCAGAAGTTCCTCCAGGGCTGGCTCGTCACCGTCGCCCTCAGCCTGGCGGCTCTGGCCATGAGCATCCTCATCGGCGGCGTCACGGCCGTGATGCTGCGATCGGGCCGGCCCCTCCTCGAGGCCGCCGCCCGCGTCTATGTGGAGCTGATCCGGGGCACGCCGCTGCTGGTCCAGCTCCTGATCGGGTTCTACGTGGTGGCCACGGCCGTGGGCCTCGAAAACCGCTACGTGGCGGGCGTGCTGCTGCTCTCGCTCTTCAGCGGCGCCTACATGGCCGAAATCTTCCGCGGCGGCCTCGACGCGATCCCCAAGGCCCAGGTCGACAGCGGCCGGGCCATCGGCCTCACCCCCTGGCAGTTGCTCCGGCTGGTCGTGCTGCCCCAGGCCGTCCGGCTGGTGCTGCCGGCCGTCGCGGGCCAACTCGTGTCCCTCGTCAAGGACTCGTCGCTGCTCTCCGTGATCGCGATCTCGGAGTTCACACTCGCGGCCCAGGAGGTGAACTCCTTCACCTATTCGACGCTCGAGAGCTACCTGCCGCTGGCGGCCGGCTACCTGCTGCTCACGCTGCCGCTCTCCGCCCTGGCCCGCTGGCTCGAACGCCGCTTCCGCTACGAGACGGCCTGACGGCGTCGCCCTCGACATCACCTTCATGAACCTCGTCGTCGAAGACCTCGTGCAGCGATTTCCGGTGCCGGCACGCGGCGGCCGGGCGGCCGGCGTGGCCACGGTGCTCGACCGGCTGTCGCTGACCACCGGCGAGATCGGCACCCTCGTGCTCGTCGGACCCTCGGGCGGCGGCAAGTCCACGCTCCTGCGAATCCTGGCGGGCCTCGACGTGCCGACCAGCGGCCGGGTGGCCTTCGACGGCCAGCCGCTCCCCAGCGACGAGGAATCGCTCCGCCGTTATCGCCGCACCGTCGGCACGGTCTTTCAGGCATACAATCTGTTCCCGCACTTGACCGCCATGCAAAACCTCCTCCTGCCGCTGGTTCACGTCCACGGCCTGAGCGAGGCGGCCGCCCGGGAACGGGTGCGAGAGCCCCTGGAACGGTTTCGGCTCGCCGAACACGCGCACAAGCGACCGGCCGAACTCTCCGGGGGCCAAAAGCAGCGGATTGCGATCCTGCGGGCGCTGGTCGTGCAGCCGCGACGGCTGTTTTTCGACGAGCCGACCTCCGCGCTCGATCCCGAGATGCGGGCCGAGGTGCTGGAAATGATCGCCGAGGTGCGGGCCGCCGGGGCTCAGTTCGTGCTCGTCACCCACGAGATGGCCTTCGCCCGCCGTGTGGCCGACGAGATCGCCTTCGTGGCCGACGGGCAGGTTCCCGTCGTCGCGCCGGCCGCCGAGTTCTTCGACCGGCAGCACGACCCGCGGGTGCGTTCGTTTTTGCAACTCACGCTCGCGACCTGATGAGGTGCCCATGACCAGCGAGTCTGGTGTCGATCCGGCCACGCAGGCATTCCTGGGGAGCCTCGTCGCCGACGCGGTGGCGATGCCCGTCCATTGGTACTACGACCAGGCCGCGCTCGACCGCGACTATCCCGAGCTGGCCGCGGCCACCGCGAGCGACTCGCCCTATCTTCCGCCGCGCAGTCCGCACTCCGGCAGCATCCTCTGGCGGAGCCACTGGACGCCGCCGAGCAAGAAGTTCGACATCCTGCGGGAGCAGGCGCAGTATTGGGGCCAGCGGGGCATCCACTACCACCAGTTTCTCGCGCCGGGTGAGAACACGCTCAACTTCCGGCTGGCCGCGGAACTGTTCGACCAGGTCCGCCGACACCGCGACTACGATGCAGAAAGGTGGCTCGACCGCTACGTGGCGGTGATGCTCGAGCCCGGCTGGCACCGCGACACCTACGTCGAGGAGTACCACCGCCACTTCTTCACGAACCTGGCCGCCGGCCGCAAGCCGATCAACTGCGGCGTGACGGACGTCCACATCGGCGGGCTGGTGCCGGTGCCGGCGTTGGTGGCGGCCCTCGGCCCGCGGCACCCCCAACTGCGGGAGATCGTGCGGCAACATGTGAATCTCACCCACAAGGACCCCGACGTGCTGGACGCGGCCGACACGCTCGCGCAGATCCTGGGCGAGGTCCTGCCACGGCCGGAGGCGCCGGCCCGTTCCCCGGCCGAGGCCGCCGCCGCGCTGCGCACCGCGATCCTCGAGCATGGCCGCGATTGGATCTCCGCGGCCAAACTCGCCGCGTGGAAAGACCTCGACGACCGCCGGCTCGTAGGAGGCACGCTCTCGAGCGCCTGCTACATCGACGAGGCCTTTCCAGCGGCGCTCGCGCTGGCGTATCGCCACGCGGGTGACGTCACGGCGGGAGTCGTCGCCAACGCCCGCTGCGGCGGTGACAACTGCCACCGCGGCGCCGTGGTCGGCAGCCTGCTCGCGGCATCGACCCCGGTTTCCCCCGCGCTGCTGGCCCGCCTGGAAGCGTTTGCTAGAGTGGCCGGCTCTCGATAACGACAGGTTGCAGGGCACTCCCGATGAATCCGACCGCAGCCGACCGCGGCCGCCGCGAACCCCCCGTCGATAGCCGCTTCGCGGCTCTTTCGACGCCGGTCGTTCCGACCCACACGCTCCGCCTCGACGGCGATCCTGCCACAGCCGACCCCGTAGCGACGAAGCGGGAGGATCTGCGGCGGTACTTCCATCAAACTTGCGAGGCCTACGACCGGCTGTTCGAGCTGATCCGCGACGACGCGGCCTATTACGTCCGGCACGAACCGCTGCGGCACCCGCTGATCTTTTACTTCGCCCATCCGGCGGTGTTCTACGTCAACAAGCTGACGGCCGGCCGTTTCATCTCCTCCCGCCTCGACCCCAAACTCGAGGCGATGATGGCCGTGGGCGTGGACGAGATGTCGTGGGACGACCTGAACACCGCCCACTATGACTGGCCGAGCGTGCAGGCCGTGCGCGACTACCGACTGCGGGTCCGGGAACTGGTCGATGAGTTCGTCACGACCCTGCCGCTCGAGCTGCCGATCGGCTGGAGTTCACCGGCCTGGCTGATCTTGATGGGCATCGAACACGAGCGGATCCACCTCGAGACCTCGAGCGTGATCATGCGGATGATGCCCCTGGAGAACCTTCGTC
>CAMCPF010000204.1 GCA_945876515.1 Candidatus Kuenenia stuttgartensis | reverse complement strand
GCCGTCCTTGCCAATCAGAAACTTCTCGAAGTTCCAGCCGATGTCACCGGCCGGGTCGGCCGTCTCGGTGAGCACCTGATAGAGCTTCGGCTTCGCGTCGCCCTTCACCGTGATCTTCGAGAACATGGGGAACGTGACGTCGTACTTCGAGCTGCAAAACTCCTTGATCTGCTCGTCGCTGCCCGGCTCCTGCGCGCCGAAGTCGTTGGCAGGGAAGCCGAGCACCACGAAGCCCTTGTCCATGTACTTCTCATACAGGGCCTGCAGCCCCTCATACTGCGGCGTGGCCCCGCAGCGGCTGGCCACGTTCACCACCAGCACCACCTTGCCCTGGTAGGAGCCGAGATCGACGTCGGCGCCGTCGATCGACTTCATCATGCCGGAGAGCGGCAGGTCGGCCCGGGCCGAGGCGGCCAGCGCGAAGGTCGAGAAGGCGGCGAACAGGACCACGAGTTTCACGAGCGACATGGCGGGATCTCCGAAGTTGGCGTGGACGAGAGTGGCGAGCGGGTTACCCGCGACTCCCGCATTAGAGACCCGGCGCCGCCAACGGGCAAATCTGCGTCAGGTCGCGGGCTCGAGCGGCGTCCAGCGGTCGAAGGTGGCGGCTTGGCCGCGGTGCTCCCCCGCGGCGTCGGCGAGGTTCCAGACGATCGCCCGCTCAATCCGGAACCGCCGGCCCGTCTTCGAGATCCGGATGCCCGAGTAGTCGTCCACGAAGCCGTGAGCGCGGGTCCGGGCCAGGAGTCGGGCCCGCTCGTCGCGATGCACCGGCTCGGCCGTAAGCCGCGAGGGCGTCTGGGTGAGCTCCTCCCAGGTCATTTCCCAGAGCGCGAGGGCGCGGGCGTTGCCGTAGTCGAGCACTGGGTCGGCCTCGGTGCCGTGGGAAACCACCACGAACGGCGCATGGAAGAGCTTCGCGGCCTGCTCTTCCGCGGAGCCCTCACGGGAGACCAGTTCTCGGCCGAGCCGCCGGGCGAACGAATCGAGCAGCAGTTGGACGTGGGCGACCGTCGCCGGATCGGCCTGGCCGGTCATGGCACGTAGGTGATCCCGGTCGCCGACGCGAGGTCCACGTCGCCGAGCGTGTTGCCGGCGATCAGGTTGCGGATCACCCGCGTGCGGTTGCAGGCGCCCACGGCCAAGAGGCCGTAGTCGGCGCTCGTGACGACGGTGTTACCGACGCCGATCGCCGTACCTCCCACGAGCAGGTCGGTGGCGGCGTTGAGCAGCAGGCCGCTCGCGCCGCTGTCAACGATCGAGTTGGCCACGATCGACGTGCCGCGGGAGTTGCCCGCGACGGAGATGCCATTCAGGCCGTTGGAGATGATCGCGTTCGCGGCCCCGACATCGCCGATGGTGTTGCTCGTCGCACCCACGAGCGTGATCCCGTCGAGCAGGTTGCCTCGGATCTCGTTGCCAAGCACCCGGTTGCCGCTCGAGCCGGAGATCGTGATCCCCACACCGTTGTTCGTCAGCACCCGGTTGGCCATGAAGGGCTGGGCGCCGCCGATGATCGTGTTCGCGGTGCCCGGGCCGACGAAGACTCCCCCGAGGCCGTTGGGGAGCGGATTCGTCGCCTCGAACGCCGCCCCGATGACGGAGTTGAAGACCCGGTTATTGCGGGCTTTGCCAGTGATTTCCAGGCCGTAGCGGAGGTTGCCCGACAGGTGCACCCTCGTCTCCACCGAGGGTTGGAACCCGCCGATCGCGTTGCCGTGGGCCTGGCCATCGATGAGGATGCCGCTGCCGTAGTTGGGGATGGCCACCGAGATCGCACTGTTGGTGCCGACGGAGGTGTCTTCGATCTGCACGCCTGTCGCCCGCCCGCCGATGTGGATCCCGTTGCCGAAGTTGCCGCCCACGAGGCAGGTGCGAATCAGGTTGTTGCCGCCGGTGGCCGTGATCTCGATGCCATTGAGCCGGTTAGGGGCGGCGCCGCCGAAGGCGTAGAGGCCTGCAAAGCTGTTGAACGACGTGAAGCTGCCGACCGAATCACGGAGCTCGATGCCGTGCCGGTTGTTGCCCGAGATGCCGTTGCCCAACGGGATCGGACCGCCCACGAGCGTCCGCTGCGACGTGCCCGACACCAGCAACCCGTTGCCGCCATTCGCCACGGTCGTGGCATTGGTGGCGCCGAGACCCATGAAATTGGCCCACACGGTCGTGTCGTTGGAGTTGGTGATCCGCAGGCCGTTGCCGCTGTTGCCTGAGAGCACGTTGTAGAACACGAACGGATTCTGCGGGAACGTGGTGCCGATCAGGCTGTTGCCGCTCGCCCCAACGATCGCCACGCCGTCCTGCCCGTTGCCGAGCGCGGCGGTCCCCGAGGGCGTCGTACCGACGAAGTTGCCGCTGAGCGTGGTGCCCGTCGCGCCGCCCGTGAGCAGGATGCCGTTGCCGCGGTTGCCCGAGACCAGATTGCCCTGGGGCGGACGGACGAAGACCGGCGGTGAGCCGTTGTACGACACGGGCGCATTCCCGCCCGTCGCCTGGCCACCGATCAGGTTGCCACTGGCTCGGTTCGTGACCAGGATCCCGTTGCCGCGGTTGGGCACGGCGGCCGTGCCGGCGAACGAGGTGCCGATGTTGTTCATCGAGACCCGGTTGGCGTTCGCTCCGTAGATCCCGATGCCATTGCCGACGTTGCCGGAGATCACGTTCGAGAGCTGGAAGCCGACGTTCACCTGGGCCTGGTAGCTGGCCGTGCCGGTCTCGCCCAGCACGATTCCAACCACGGCGTTGCCGTAGACCGAGTTGGCGCTCGGCAGGCCGCTCACGCCCGTGACCGATTCCGGCGGGGCGAGATCCACCCAGGCCATATCGCCGAACGAGCCGTCGGTCTGACGCACGACCGTGGCCAGGCCACTAGATTCGATCGTCCCCGACACGAAGCCGGTGCCCGAGAGCGTGTACACACCCTTCTCGACGCTGCTGATGCCCATGAAGTGGGTGCCGACCGTGGCCTGGCCGGGGCTCTGATAGCTGTACGACCGCCAGTTGGAGAAGGTGCCGGACGCGCGGTCGTAGTCGATCAGCGAGGCCAGACCGATCGGCTGGAGGCGGTCGTCGGCATTGTTGACCGGCACCTGCGAGAAGCCGCCGGCGATCGTGTAGCTGCCGTCACCGTTGTCCCAGATGCCGTAGGCGGTGTTGGAGATCGATCCGGGGAAGACGATGTCGGTGAACGCCTCCGTCTCGAAGTCGTAGATGTAGGCCCGGCCCCGCTCGTTCGGCGTGCTGCTGGTGATGTAGTTGCCCACCGCCAGCCCGCCCATCGTGCTGTGGAGATAGTTGAAGGGCGAGCCGTTCCAGATCGTCTCGTAGTTGGCCGGATCGAGCACGTCGGTGGCCATCGTCGTGAGGTTGCCCCGGAAGGCGAAGCCGTAGCGAGTCGAGCCGGTGGGAAGCACGTACGTGCCCACGAGCAGCACCTCGCCGTTGCCCAGATAGTCGGGGCCATAGACGCTCGTGGTCGTGCCGCTCCCACCGGGATAGTTGATCGCGTACGCGTCGCCGTCGCCCCCGTCGAGCGTGCCGACGTAGAGCAGGCCGCTCGTCACGCCGCCCGACTCGGTCGAGCCCGTGATCAGGTAGTCACCATTTTCCAGCCCGCGGATGCCGGTCCACGATTCGACCGGGAGGGAGACGGCAGCCGCGTTGGCATAGTCGATCGTCGTGACCGGATCGGCGTGGCCGACCAGGTTGGCCGTGGCCCCGGCCTCGAGCCGCACGCCATCGCCGCCGTTGGCGAGCGGCGTCGCCCCCGTGATCGTGGTGCCAATCAGGTTCGAGGCCACGACGTTGTCATCGCCCAGGATCCGGACGCCCGCCCCGCCGTTGCCGCTGATCAGGTTGCCACCCGGCGTGATGGTGGCCTGGTAGGTGTTCACGCCCGTGTTGCTCGGAGCGATACCAACCACCGCGTTGCCATAGACCGAGTCGGCGAAGGCCGAGCCACCCACGACAGGCGGCGCGAGGTCGGTCCACTGCATGTCGCCGAACGAGCCATCGGCGTTGCGGCGGATGGTGACGAACCCCGCGGCCGTCACGCCGTCGACGAGGGCGACGCCCGCGAGCGTGTACACGCCCGGCTCGACGCTGCTGATCCCCTCGAAGTGCGTGATGCCCGACGCGCCGCTCGTGGGCGACGTGTAGGTGAACGACTTCCAGTTCGAGAACTGCCCGGTGGCCGAGTCGAAGTCGACGAGCAGCGCCTGCGAGAGCGGCACCCGCGGATTGAGCAGGTTGTTGATCGGGCTGTTGGCGAAGCCGCCGCAGATGGTGTAGCTCGTGCCCCCGTTGTGCCAGATGCCGTAAGCCGTGTTGGAGGCAGAGCCGGGATAGACCATGCTCGGCACGAGGTATTGGCGATTCACGGCGTCGTAGACGTACGCCAGGCCGCCGCCCATCGGGACGCCGTTCTCGGTGGAACTGTCGTAGTTGCCCACGACCAGCCCGCCCGAGGTGCTGTGCGGGATGTTCCAGGTGGCCGATGGGTGGGGCCGCGGAATCGGCTCGTAGTTGGCGGCCGTGCCCACGTCGGCCACCGTGCCGTTGAACAGGAAGCCCACTTCATTCGGGGCACCGCTGACCGAGTAGGTGCCCACGATCCGCAGTTGCCCGTTGCCCAGGTTGTCGGCCGAGTAGGAGGTGGTGCCGTCGGTCGTCTGCCCTGCCGGATCGGGCATCACCATCACGTAGCCCGCGCCCCCTTCAGCCGAGAGCGGGCCCTGGTAGAGCAGGCCGGCCGTCTCGGTCGTGTCGTTCGGGTTCGTGGTCGTGCCGGTGATGAAATACTGGCCCGGTGAACCGGCCGTCGTGAGCCCCTGCCAGCCTGCGACCGGCAGCGTGCCGCCTCCCGCGGCCGCGACGCTCGTGGTGACGTCGTAGTCGATCGCGGTCTCGAGGCCGATCTGGTTGCCCGAACCGCGGGCGGTGACGAGCACGCCGGCCCCGGTGTTCGGGGCGGCCGTGGTGCCATTGGCCAGCACGCCGATGGAGTTGCGAGCCAGCGTGATGCCCGACGCGTCGAGCGTCACGCCGGCCCCGCTCGCCCGCACGAGCGCGAGGCTCGTGAGCGAGGAGTCGTCGCTGCCGGGCGCGAACCGAAGCCCGGCCTGGCCGCGGAAGTTGACCGTGATCCGCGGCGAGCCGACGAAGCCGGGGGCTGTCGAGCCGTCGATCGCGACGGTGTCGGTGACCGCGGGCAGGGCCGTGGAGAGCGGGACGGTGCCCGCGACCGCGAAGGCGATCTCGTCGGCCCCGGGATTGGCGTTGGCCTGATTGATCGCAGCCCGCAGCGACCCGGCCCCGGCGTTCAGTAGGTTCGTGACCGTGAACGTGGCGAGCAGCGCCCGGGGCTCGAGAGCCTCGGCCCGCAGGGGCAGCGAGCGGCGGCGGATGGACTTCGGAGAACGGCGACGAAACAGGCTGGCAAGGGTGCTCACGGAGTCGTTTTCCAGGGGATCCACCCCGGAACCCCCGGGGATCACCCGACTAGGAATACCATCGCCCGGCAACAGCCTCAAATGTTCGGTTTCGACGCCTGCGGACGCTGCAGAACCGCGGTCTTGGGACGGCCCGTGCTTCTTGCCGGACGATGAATCAACGTCGAGCGTGGCTCAGGGTTGCCCGGGCCCTCTCGCTGGACGTTCGGGTGGGCCTTTCGCTGGCGTGCCTCCGGGTTGTCCATGCCATCTCGCCGGACGCTCCCTCCGGGCATCCTGCCCTCCGGTCGCTCGGAGGAAACCTCGCTCTGCAATCCTTGCTGCGCTCGGTTTCCTACGCCGCTCGATTGGCACGGGCAACCCCTCGCAGCCCAACGGTTGAGGCGGTCACGCTTCGGGGTTCGGGAGCGACTCGATTCGTCTCAGCGAACGCCGCGCGCCACCACGCCCACGAACACGGCCGCCCGGAGGTGC
>CAMCPF010000203.1 GCA_945876515.1 Candidatus Kuenenia stuttgartensis | reverse complement strand
GGTCCCGCTCGAGGGCACGAGCCTCGTGCCCGCCTTCGCCGGTGAGCCGATCGCCCGTGAGGCGATCTACTGGGAGCACGAGGGCAACGCGGCAGTCCGTGTCGGTGATCTCAAGCTCGTGCGGGGCGGCGGCAAAGGCCCGTGGGAACTTTACGACCTCGCCGCCGACCGTACCGAGCAGCATGACCTCGCGGCGACGCGGCCGGCCGATGCCGCGCGGCTGGCTGACCTGTGGCAGGCCTGGGCCCAGCGGGTGCACGCCGTGCCGCGGCCGGAGCAGAAACGGCCCCGGAAAAAAAAGCCAAAGGCGGCCGCGGCCGAGTCACGGGTGCCGGTGCGGCCCGTGAGCATGCGGCAGCCGGGAGCCACGGTCGCTGCGCCGGCAGCGTCACGGATCGCGATGGACGAGCAGCCCGACCGCGTGGTCGTGACCGTGGACGGCAAGCCGTTCACGGAATACCTGTTCAAGCAGGACGGCCTGCGCCGGCCCGTCTTGTTTCCGCTCCACGGGCCGCACGGCCTCACGCTCACCCGCTCCTGGCCGGTGGGGCCAAAGGCGCCGGGCGACCCCATCGATCATCCCCACCACGAGTCGTTCTGGTTCGCCCACGGCGACGTCAACGGCCACGACTTCTGGACGGGCAAGGGTGGCGTGCGGATCGAACAGGTCAGGCTCGACCACGTCGGTGACGGCCGGATCGAGGCCACCAGCCGCTGGGTCACCGCCGATGGCACGGTCATCTCCACCGACCGCCGCGTGCTGGCCTTCGCCGTCGAGGGCGACGACCGGATCATCGACCACACGATCACGATCACCGCCAGCCACGGGCCGCTCGTGTTCGGCGACACGAAGGAGGGCACCATGGCCCTCCGGGTGCGGCCGGAGCTCAACGTGAAGCAGGCCAAGGACGGTCCGCCGGCCACGGGCCACTACCGCAACGACTCCGGCGACCGCGACGCCGCCGCCTGGGGCAAGCCCGCCGCCTGGGTCGATCTCTCCGGCACGCTCGAGGGCAAACCGATAGGCATCGCCTGCTTCGACCATCCGACGAACCTCCGACATCCCACCTGCTGGCACGCCCGGGACTACGGCCTGTTCGCCGCCAACCCCTTCGGCCTGCACGACTTCACAAAGGCGCCGAAGGGAGCCGGCCGGTTCGAGCTTCCCGCGGGGAAGAGCCTCACGCTCAAGCACCGCTGGCTCCTTCACGCCGGCGACGCCGAGGCGGCGAGGGTCGCTGCACGGTTCGCCACCTGGGCGGCGGACGCGCAGCGATGAGGGCGGCTTGGAGCACATTGGGTCGAGCATGGCTGCCAGCGTTGGCCTGCCTGGCCGCCTTCGCCACCGCGCCGGCCGCCGAAGCGCGGCGGCCCAACATCCTCGTCGTTCTGGCCGACGACCTGGGCTTCTCCGATCTGGGCTGCTACGGCGGCGAGATTCCCACCCCCCGGCTCGACGCGCTGGCCGCGGGCGGCCTCAGGTTCGCGCAGTGCTACAACTCCAGCCGCTGCTGCCCGTCGCGGGCGAGCCTGCTGATCGGGCTCACGCCCCATCAGGCGGGCATCGGTCGGTTCGTGGGGCGCGGATCAACGCCGGGGTACCTCGGCCGGCTGGCCGATCGGGCCGTGACGCTCGCCGAGGTCCTGCGGCCGGCCGGTTACGCGACCTTCGCGGTCGGCAAGTGGCACGTCAACGTGCCGGGGCCGACCGAGCGGGGCTTCGACGAGTTCTACGGGTTCGTCCATGGCTACGCGGTAGACGCCTTCGACCCGCGGATGATGACGCGGCTGCCGCATGGCCGCACGGCCAAGACCTACGGGGCCGGCGAGTTCTACGCCACCCACGCGATCACCGACCATGCGCTGGAGTTTCTGGACGGGGCCCGAGCCGCCCGCAAGCCGTGGCTACTCTCCGTGGGCTATCAATGCCCCCACTTCCCGGTCCAGGCGCCGCCCGCAGCCATCGGCCGCCACGTCGAGCGCTACGCCCGCGGCTGGGACTCCCTGCGAGCGGAACGGCTCGCGCGGATGAAGCAGCTCGGCCTAGTGCCCCCCGAGCTCCCGCTCCCACCCCGCGCGCCGGTCGATAGCCCCGACGTCGCCCGGCGGATCGGCTCGCTCACGGCCGACGGCCTCAACCCCGCCTGGGATTCGCTGCCCGCCGATCGCCGCGCCGATCTCGCCCGGCGGATGGCGGCCTACGCGGCGGCCGTCGAGCTGATGGATGCCGACGTCGGCCGCCTGGTCGATTCGCTCGCGGCGCATGATGAACTCGCGGACACGCTGATCCTGTTCCTGAGCGACAATGGAGCCTGCGGCGAGTGGGAGCCGTTCGGCTTCGACCTCGATGCCGACGCCTACCGTGACCGACCGCCCGGCCACGGGATCGACGGCGGCACCCAAGGCCGGCCCAACCGGCTTCACACCGGCGACGAGCTGGCGACGATGGGCGGCCCCGGCAGCCTGTTCAGCTACGGCTGCGGCTGGGCGAACCTCAGCAACACGCCGCTGGCCCGCTACAAGCACTTCGCCCACGAGGGCGGAATCCGCACGCCGCTGATCGTCCACTGGCCGGCCGGGATCGCGGCCCGCGGCGAATGGCGGCGCGACGTGGCCCACGTGATGGATGTGATGGCGACGTGCGTGGAGGTGTGCGGGGCCGCCTATCCGCCGCCGGACATCGACCGTGAAATCCTGGCGCTCGAGGGCATCAGCCTCGGGCCGGCGTTCACCGCCGACACCGGCCGGCCGCGGACGCTGCTGTTCGAGCACGAGGGCAACGTGGCCATCCGCCGTGGTGACTGGAAGCTCGTGGCCAGCCGGGCGCTGGCCGCCGACGGCCTGCGGGCCGACGTCCGCTGGTCGCTTCACGATCTCGCTGCCGATCCGGCCGAGCAGGTCGATCGCGCGGCCGACCATCCCGATCTCGTGGCCGAGTTGGCCGCCGAGTTTCTCACCGGGGCGCGCCGCACGCTCATCCTGCCGGGGCCGCGGTAGACGTCGGCCGGCGATCAGCCCTCCGGCTGGGCCGGCTCGACGTCGAACTGTTCGACGAGATCGTGGGTCCCGTAGCCGAAGGTGGCGATCACGTCTCCGGCCCGCAGCGTGCGGATTCGCCCCCGGTCGTCGCGGTCGATCGCCGCCTCCGTGACCACGAGCGTGCCGCCCGGCCTGAGCACGTAGAGCTCCACCCGGTCGCGGCCGGCGCTGAGGTACTCGGTGATCAGGAGAAACTGGTCGGCGTTGGCACGCTGCCCCGCGTCCCAGCGGGCCTTGGCGAACTCGAGCATCAGCTGGCTGTCAGCGACGTACTGGTTGGCGAGCGTCGCGAACGCCTCCTGGGGCGATTCAAGAAAGAACCGCACGTTGCCGCGGCAGGTGGCCCGGTCGAACTCCTGCTTGCCGTCGAAGTGCTTTTTCCAGGCGTCGCCCCAGGTCGCCTGGGCGCCGTCCCACGCGCCGGCCTCCCGAAACCGCCCCTTCGTCGCTTCCTGATCGATGCCCCGCGACTTCGGATCGCCGTAGACGACCAGCGGGCCGGCCGCCCGCTCGAGGGCCGCAAACTTCCGTTCGTAGAGGTCCGGCCTGGTGCGACGGCCCACGGTGTCGAGCATGTTGTGGGCCAGTTCGTGGGCCAGGCAGATGAGATACACGTCGGTCAGCCCCGGCCGCGGTGCGTCGCCGGGAAAGCTGTTCTCCGTGCGGCCCAGGGACAGCGCGAAGATGTTGACGCCGGCGCGGGACCGGAGCGGGTGGGCCTTGGCCGCGGGCCCGAGCCAGTCGGCGACGGTGATCGTCTCGACGTCCCAGGCCGCCCGCGGTAGCGCCGTGATCAGCCGGTGCATGGCGGCGAGCTGCTCGGGGGGCGCCGTGTCGTTGTCCACCAGGATCAGCCCAAGATCGACGAGCAGCCGCCGGTGGCCGCCGGTGAAGCCGAGGGCATCGGCCACCCGCCCGCGAGCCTCGGGGCTTGCCGGCGAGGCCTCGACGAGCCCCACCCAGAACTGCGCCGCCAGCGGGCCGGCGTGGGGCGTTGTCTCGAGATCGAACCGGCGGCGACCGAACACCTTTGGATTGTCCCGGGCCAGCGCCGAAAGTTTTTCCACCAGCGTGGCACGCTGATTCGCCGCCACGAACCCCGCCGCCAGCTCGGCCTGGATCGCCACGAGGCTGCCGAACACCTCCGCGCGGAGCATCGCGTCGCTGCCGATCGCCGCCGCCAGTCGGTCGCCATGCGCGGCCAGCGCAGCCTGCAGCGTCGCGAGCCGTGCGTCCATTCCCACTCCCGGCAGGAAGACGACCTGCCCCTTCTTGCCGCCGCTGACCAGATCGAGCACGCCGTCGCCATCGAGATCGGCGAGGTCGGGCGTCGTGTCGTCGCCCTGGAGCTCCCGCAGGCTCAGCGACCGGCCGTCGGCTGCCGCTTGCAGCTGCCGGCCACCGCCGAGCCGCGGCGCCGTCGCGGTGCCGACGTTGCGAAACACGGTCACGGTCCCCCAGTTGACACCCACCAGCAGGTCGAGCAGGCCGTCGCGGTCGACATCGATCCAGCGCGGGTGCGAGTTGTAGGCCATCGAGATGCCTTCTAGCGGCGTCCCCTCGGCAAACCGAGCCGCGCCCGGCCGGCCCCCATTGGGATACACGCGCACGCTGCCATCGAAGCCGCCGGCCACCAGATCGGCCAGGCCGTCACCATCCCAGTCGGCGACGTCGATCCGGCCCTGGCAGCCGTCCTGCACCCGCACCTCGAGCGACTGCTCCGCAAAGGCTGGTGCGTCGGCCGCGCCGGTGTTCTCGTGGATCGCCACCTGGTCGTTCGAGTGGCCGACCACGAGGTCGGGCTTTGCGTCGCCGACGAGGTTCACGAGCATTGCCCCGGTGGGGCCGGTGCCCCAGCGATCCCGGCCACCGGCCGTGACGCGAACCGCCTCCGCGAATTCCGGCCGGCCCGCAGCGCCCCCGTTCAAAAACAGCCAGACTCGCCCGTCGCCGCCCCCGACGACGAGGTCGAGCCGCCCGTCGTCATCCCACGCAACGCAGCGAGTCGCGGCGTGGCCTTCCACGGCGATCGGCACGCCAGCCGCCATGAGCGGCCCCGGCTCCCCAAAGGCCAGCGTGCCGACGGGCTCGGCGGCAGCCGCCGCCGCGGTGACGAGCATCGCCACGAAACCGATCACAACTCGCATGAAAGCTCCGATCGTCAAGCCAACTTGGGTTCGGCCGTCATGGCCGAGGCGATCCGGTCGAGGATGGTGCGAATGATCTCCCGATCGGAGGCGGGCCGCCGCGGGCTGTCGGAATGGGGCTCGTCGCAGCCCACGAGGCCGCGGAGGTGGAGCGCCTGGGCCATGGAGTGCTTGTAGGCCGGCACCGGTGGGCGAAACGCGAAGTCGCCCAGGGCCTGCAGGGCGTCGTCGAGTTCATCGAAGCGCGAGTCGCCGGCGGCCCACCAGGCGTCGCGCCGCGCAAACGCCTCTGGCCAGGCGGTCGAGAGGCCGAGCAGCCAGTCGCTCCCATACCGCACCATGTCGATGGCCAGATCGTTGCCGGTAAACACGTGAAACTCCGGCCGCACGCGGTCGCGGAGCGCCAGCCGCTCCCACTCGAGCCGCCGCGACAGCGAGGAGTGCTTGGCACCGAGGCAGGTGGGGATCTGCATGAGCTCGGCATAGGCCGCGAGCGAGAGCACCCGGCCGCTGGGCACGAACGCGGTGGAGAGCTCGAACCCGATGAACGACGGCACGCGTTGCGCGAGCGCCCGGTGACGCTGGATGAAGTCGGCGTCGCTACCGGTCGTCAGACCGAATGAGGGAAAGATCACCGGGATCGCCCCGGCCGTCGAGATCATCTCGAGTTGCCGGGCGTAGGCAGCCTCGTCGAAGGCCGCCCCGGGTGCGTCCACGACGCACGCACCCGCGACGAGTTCGCCCGTCGGGCCGAGAGTGTCCCGCGCGATCCCCAGGGCT
>CAMCPF010000202.1 GCA_945876515.1 Candidatus Kuenenia stuttgartensis | reverse complement strand
ACAGATCGGCTGGGCCACGCTCGACATGGTGCCGCTGATTCTCGAGGGGCTCGTGGACCGCACCGGTGCGCCCAAGGACTCGCGGGCGATGCCACGGATCTACCAGCAGGTGGACTTCTCCAACGGCGGCGACGGGATCGTCGTCCGCGACGCGATCAAGACCGTCCGCGATCTGGCCGGCAAGAAGCTCGTGATGGCGCAGAACTCCCCGAGCCAGTTCTTCGCCCTCAACATGCTCGTGGCCGGCGGCCTGCAGCCCGCCGACGTCGAACTGGTCTACACCGACGACGCCTTCCAGGCTGCGGCGGCCTTCAACGCCGACAAGTCACTCGCCGGCTGCGTCTCCTGGGCCCCCGACATCTACAACCTGGAGAAGGCCAAGGGCAACCGGATGCTGGTCACCACCGCGACCGCCAATCGGCTGATCGCCGACGTCTGGTTCGCCCGGGCCGACTTCGCCCAGGATCACCCCGACAAGATCGAGGCGATCGTGCGGGGCATCTTCGACGCGATGGAGGAACTCAAGACGGAGAGCGCCAAGGCGAAGGTCGCCCAGCTGATGGCCGAGGGCTACAACATCCCCGCCACCGACACCCTCGGCATGCTCGCCGACGCCCACTCCACCAACTGGGCCGAGAACTACCAGTTCTTCGTCAATCGCAACAATCCGGCCAACTTCGAGCGGATCTGGAAGCAGGCCTACCGCCTGTACCGAAAGGTGGGGGCGATCACGAATCCTCCGGTGCCGTTCGATCGGGTGATGGACTTCTCCCTCATCCAGAAGCTCGGCCGGGAGCCGAAGTACGGCGACAGCAAGGATGAGTATGCCCGCACGCTGGCGCCCAAGTCGCTCTCCGCGATCCGGGCTGAGAACGAGGAGATCCTGACCAACACGGTGGTGATCCACTTCTTCCCCAACAGCGCCGACCTCCGCAAGCGGATCACCCGCAAGATCGACGGCCGGGACGTCGAGGAGCCCTACGACCCGACGGTGGATCTCGTGCTCGGCGAGGTGGCGACCTTGGCGCAGCAGTTCGGCAACGCGCGGATCGTGATCGAGGGCCACACCGACGCCTCGATGCGGGGCAAGGTGCCGGCCGATATGGTCAAGGAGCTGTCGCTGGAGCGGGCCGGCGCGGTCAAGGACGAGTTGATCAAGCAGTTCAAGTTCGACGACAACCGGTTTGCGGTGGATGGCCTGGGCTGGGACCGGCCGGCCGACATGGAGCGGCCCGACGAGAACTCGCTCAACCGCCGGGTCGAGATCAAGGTCTACTCTGCGGAAAAGGAGTGACCGGGCGTGGCCGACGGGCGGCAACCGCCGAGTGATTCCGCCGCGGTGCGGCTGCGGCCCCCGGCCCGGCTCCGCGGCGACCTGTCGGCGACTGAGGCGGCCCTCTGGGGCTTCACCACCGTGGCCGCCGTGCTGGCGGTGTGGTTCCTGGCCACGGCCGGCCGCACCGGCGAGGAGCGGCTCGTCAGCCCGCTGATCCTGCCAAGCCCTGGTGAAACACTGGCCGAGGTGCCCGGGCTGTTTGGCAAAGGCATGCTCGGCGACATGCTCGTGACCCTGCGGCGGGTCGGTCTGGGCTTTGGCCTGGCCGCAGTGGTGGGCGTGCCGCTGGGCGTGCTGGCCGCCTGCTTCCCGATCGTGCGGGCAGCCCTGGGGCCGGTCACCATCTTCGGCCGCAACATCCCGATGGCGGCGCTAATTCCGCTGTTCATGCTGGCCTTCGGGATCGACGAGTGGGGGAAGGTGATGTTCCTATTCGTCGCCAGCGTGGCCTTCGTGATCAGCGACGCGACGGCGGCCGTCCTGGAGGTGCCGCAGCGGTATGTGGACACGGCGCTCACGCTCGGGGCCTCGCGGGCACAGATCATCCTCAAGGTGCTGGAGCCGCTGGCAGCCCCGACCATCTTCAACTCGCTGCGGCTGTTGTTCGGGATCGCCTTCGGCTACGTGATGCTCGCCGAGCTGGCCAAGGCCGAGTCGGGCGTGGGGGCGATCATCAACATCTCGCAGCGGCTGGGCCGCCGCGAGCCGATCCTGATCGTGCTCGTGCTGATCGCGCTGGTGGCCTACGGCATCGACCGACTTCTGTGGCGGTTGCAGGGTGACTTGTTTCCCCACCGCTACGGCGGCCGGGGCCGGCTACCGAAGCTGTGGCAGCGCCTCTGGCACGGCTCCGCGACGGCGGCCAAGGTGGCCTCATGAGCACGGGCACCGAGGGCACCGCGCCGGCCGTCTGCCTGCCGGCCGCGGTCGAGTTTCGCAACGTCACCAAGCTCTACGGCCGGGGCACGCCCCGGGAATACCTGGCGCTCTCGGACGTGAGCTTCACGATCCCCGACCGGACGGACCACGGCGAGTTCGCCTCCTTCCTGGGGCCGAGCGGCTGCGGCAAGAGCACGGTGCTGCGGCTGGTGGCGGGGCTCGAGCCGCAGCATCCGCCGACGAGCGGCACGGTGACGGTGCTCGGCCGCGAGGTGGTGGGGCCGGGCGCCGACCGGGGCATGGTGTTCCAGGACTACACGAGCTTCGACAACCGGACCGTGCTCGGCAACGTCGTGTTTGGGTTGGAGTGCCGGGGCGTGCCGCGGTCGCAACGGGAGGCCGAGGGCCTCGACTGGATCGAGCGGGTCGGGCTCGACCCGGTTCAGGATGCCGACAAGTATCCGCACGAACTCTCCGGCGGCATGCGGCAGCGGGTGGCGATCGCCCGCACGCTGATCCTGCGGCCCCGGGTGATCCTGATGGACGAGCCCTTCGGCGCCCTCGACCCGGCCACCCGGCTCGACATGCAGGACCTGCTGGTGAAGCTCTGGCGGGAGGTGCAGGCGACTGTGTTGTTCGTGACACACTCGGTGGAGGAGGCCGTCTACCTGGGCGACCGGGTCTACCTGATGGACACGACCCCGGGACGGATTGCCGAGGAGATTATCCTCCCGGCCGCCTCGGCTCCGGCCCGCGAGGCGCAGTCCGAGCCCTGGTTCAACGAGCAGGTGATGCGGATTCACGAGCGGATTGAACAGATCGAGGTGACGGCCAAGCCGTTGCCGCAGCGCTGAGGATCGGGAGCCGCCTGGGCGGCGTGACGATGTTCGAACGAGCCGGTCGATACCTCCGAGCCGCCTTCACCTACCACTGGAACCTGCTCTTCGTCGGGGCGGGGGCGGCGGTGGCCGTGATCAGCGGACGGCCCGACGTCGTGCTGCCGCTGGTGGCGGCGGGCGAGGTGCTCTATCTCGCGAGCATGTTCACCAACGACCGGTTTCGGGCGGCCGTGGATGCCGGTGACGCCAAGGACCGCCGTGAGGCCGAGACGGCCGACACCCGGGCGGCCTACGACCGGATCAGGGCCCAGCTGCCGCCGCACCTGCTGCGGCGGTTCGACCAGTTGCGGGCTCACTGCCGGAAGCTCACCGAGCTGGCCGGCAGCATGCGGGGCCCGGGCGCGACCGGCGTCGATCGGGGGGCGGCCGAGTCGCTCGAGCGGCTGCTGTGGGGCCATCTGCGGATGATCTGGAACGCCGCCAAGCTCTCTGAGTTTCTCGATCACACCGACGACGCCTCGCTCCGCGAGCGCATCAAAGAGCTCGAGCGGCGGCTGGCGGCATTGCCCGCGGGAGAGGGGCCGACGGCGCTGCGGGTGGCGATCGAGGACAACCTGCGGACCACCCGCGAGCGGCTGGATAACATCGACCAGGCCCGCGGCAAGCTCGACGTGGTGGCAGCGGAGATCGAACGGCTGGAGGCCAAGATCGCGGCTCTGGCCGAGGGCGCCGTGGCCCGCCGGGATGTAAGTGAGATCGCCCAGCGGGTGGACGAGGTTGCCGAAGGCATGCGGCGGACCGACGAGACCATGCGGGAGCTGCAGCTCCCGCCCGAGTTCGAGGAGCTCGACGAGCCCCCGCAGTTGCTGCGGGAAGAGGCCTGAGAGCGGGCGTCCCACCGCAAGCCCGGGGTCAGCGATCACCCTCGTAGCGGCGGCTCGGCCGGCAGACGATGGAGGCTCCGAGGCCGATGAACAGGGCCAGGAGGGCGTAGGCGAGGATGTATTTGCTCATGCGTGCGGCCAGGGTGGAGCGGCGGTAGGATTTCGGCGATTCCTCCGCAGAAATCCTCCGCTCCCGAGAGCCTACCGCGCATGGCCACGAAGTCGAAACGCACTCCCAAGATTCCTGCCTCCAAGCTGCCGGCCGTCGATCTCAAGACCCGCAAGCTGATCATCTCCCTGGCCGACGAGGTGGCTGCCGCCGCCGAGAAGCGGCGCGACCCCTGGCTCGACATCCCGGCCCGCAGCCTGTCGAACGTCCGGTTCAACAAGGCTCGCAAGATCATCGAAATGGGAGGGCAGAGGAACCGCCGCCAGCTCTTCAATCTGGCGCAGGCCAAGAGCTACATGCAGACGCTGCTGGTGGCGACCGGCTGCAAGCAGCTGATCGAGCAGCAGAAGACCACCAGCATCCGAGGTCTCTACTACCTCCTCAAGCACACGATCGAGGGCACCCGCGAGGAGACCTTCGCCACGCAGGAGGAGTGCGACCCGATCATCGAGGATCTGGAGGTGACGCTCGAGAGCCTGCGGGAGGAACTGCATGTCTACGCCAGCAACCGCGGCGGCATGGTGGGGCCGATCACGCTCGTCGACTCCGGCGACGAGATCGACTGCGCGCGGATGGGCTCGGGCGGCTACTCGATCCCGTCGATCGTCGAGGCCGACATCATCAAGTTCAAGTCGTGCGACGCGAAGTTCATCCTCCACGTCGAAAAGGACACCGTCTGGCGGCGGTTCAACGAGGACAAGTTCTGGCGAAAGCACTCCTGCCTCTTGACCCACGGCGGCGGCCAGCCCCCGCGGGGCGTGCGGCGGATGCTCTACCGGCTGCACCACGAACTCAAACTGCCGGTCTACTGCCTGCTCGACAATGATCCCTGGGGCTACTACATCTACTCCGTACTCAAGCAGGGATCGATCAACCTGGCCTACGAGTCGAAGCGGATGGCGATCCCCGAGGCGCGCTTCCTCGGCCTCCGCAGCCGCGACTATGACCGCTGCAAGCTCTCGCAGAGCGTGCAGATCGCGCTGTCCGACACCGACGTCAAGCGGGCCAAGCAAATTGCGGCCTATCCCTGGTTTGCCGGCAAGAAGGCCTGGCAGAAGGAGATCGCCACCATGCTCGCCAACGGCTTCAAGCTGGAGGTCGAGTCGCTGATCTCCAAGGACATCAGCTATGTGACCGAAACCTACACGCCCGAGCGGCTGGAGGACTCGGACTGGTTGGACTGACTATACGGCTGCGGGGGCATCCATGCCCCCCGCAGCCTTGCCGGCCCTCCGGCCGGCGGCTGCACCTCCGGGCGGCCGTGCTCGTGCGCCGCTGCCGGTGGTGCGCTGAGGCGGACGAATCAACGGTCGAGTGTCCACTCACCAGGGTGGCAGCCGGAGCGATGACAGGCCGGCTGGATGCCGGCCGGTGCGAGGCGAGGGCACCCTTGGCGTGCCCTCCGCCGAGCCCGAGCCCCCGATGGCCAGGATGGCATCGCGGGCGCTCTAGCTGATGACTTCGTCGGCGCGGCCCACGGCGCGGCGGAGGACGTGAGGGGTCGGGAGCCGCGACGACTCCGGCTTGCGGGCGGCCTTGCTGCTGGCGCCGAAGAACTCGGCGATTCGGCCCACAACCGTCCGCTGCTCATCGGCCCGCAGCTCGGGGAAGATCGGCAGGGCGAGGGTCTCCTCGGCCGCCTGCTCGGTGGCCGGCAGGTCACCCTTGTGCCAGCCCAGGTGCGCGAAGCACTTCTGCAGGTGGAGCGGCACGGGATAGTAAATCTCCGTGCCCACGTGGCAGCCCGCGAGGTGCTTCCGGAGTTCGTCGCGCCGGCCGTCCGCGACGCGGATCACGTATTGGTTCCAGACGTGTCGGCCACGGGGCTCGTCGGTGGGCACCGTCACCTGCCCGGCCAGGTC
>CAMCPF010000201.1 GCA_945876515.1 Candidatus Kuenenia stuttgartensis | reverse complement strand
GGATCGTCCATCACATGGATTGGCTGCCGACCTTCCTGGCGGCGGCCGGCAAGCCCCACATCAAGCAGGACCTGCTGGACGGCTACACGTCATCGGCCTCGGGCCGCGAATACAAGGTGCACCTCGACGGCTACGACCTGACCGCCCCCCTCAAGGATCCCCAGGGCGTGCCGAGCCCGCGGAAGGAGATCTTCTATTTCTCCGATGACGGCGACCTGACCGCGCTGCGGTATGCCGACTGGAAGTTCATCTTCATGGAGCAGAAGACACAGGGCACCCTCCGCGTCTGGATGGAGCCCTTCACCCCGCTCCGCATCCCGCTGGTGTTCAATCTCCGCCGCGATTCCTAAGAGCGGGCCTCCATCACGTCCAACACCTACTACGACTGGATGATCGACCGCGCCTTCATGCTGGTGCCGGCCCAGGCTTACGTCGGACAGTTCCTGGCGACGTTCAAGGACTATCCGCCGCGGATGAAGGCAGCGAGTTTTTCGCTCGACAACGTCATGGAGAAACTGCAGGCGGGCGCAGCCGGTGGCCCCTGACGGACCCGCTGGAGCGGCGCTCAAAACGTGGCGTTGGCCCGCACGCCATACACAAACGCGTTGTCGGTTGAGATCGCCCCCAGCCCGGGGCGGATCCACTGCAGGTCGGGCGTGATGTTCAGCCAGGGCGTGGCTTGAATGTTGTAGAACCACTCGAGCCCCTGCCCCACCCGCGGGCCGAACAGGGCCCGAGGTACGGGGCCAAACTCGTCACTCGTGCCTACCAGGAACCAGCCCAGGCCGAAGGTATCGCCCCGCCGCCGCCCCAGGGGGCTGAACCCGCCGATCCCCGTGCTGAGGAAGTATTCGATCGGGTTGGGGTTGCCGTCGCCGATCGACGCCCGGCCGAACAGGCCCCAGCCCCGGTCGGGATCGTCGGTGTAGCGGACGAAATACTGGTCGAAGCCGTAGTACACGAGCCACGAATCCCAGAGCGTCCGTGGGCCGGCGGCCGGGGGCCCGTAACCGGGCTCATAGCCTGGCTCCGGCGGCGCGAAGGCGAACCGCAGGTCGAGCTGCTGCTGGTGCTTCCAGACGCCGCCCACGTGCTGCTGGCCCGGCAGGTCGAAGAACATCGTCTTCGCCTTGACCTCGCCGCCGATGATGATCCCCTGCTGAAACAGGTCGCCGAACTGCATGAAGTCGGCGGTGCGGTTCTTGGGATCCATGACGAACATCGCCAGACCGCCCCAGTCGCGGGGCGAGACGATGCCCGCGGTGAAGAAGGAGTAGGGCATCCCGAGCAGGAACTGCGGATTGGCGATCAGCGCCTGGTTGACGAACTGGTCGGTGCCGTCGCCGCCGGCGAAGACGTCTTGGTCGAAGGAGCCGAGCACGTCCTTTTTCCCGCCGAACACCACCCAGTTCGGCGACAGGGGCTGCGTGAACAGGAAGTTGGTGATGTAGGGCACGCCCGCGTCGTTGGGGCGGGGCGGGAGGAGCGCGGGAAACACCGGCGGCGTGAAGGTGCCCGACCGCAGCGACACGTTGCCATACTCGCCATACCACTGCTCGGCCCGCACGAGCAGCCGCCCATGGGGCAGGCCGCCGAACTTCTCCAGGTCGAAGACGGCGTCGTATTCGCTGCGGCCGGTGTACTTGAAGACGTCGCCCTGCCCGAGTGGCGGAGGCACGGGCTGATCGATGCCGCCGGCGAGCCCGAAGGCGAACTGCGTGACCCGGCCGCCGAAGGTGATGCCCGACTCCTTCGTGGACAGCCAACGGTCGAAGAGGTCGCCCGTCACCGTTTTGGGTCCGAAAGCGTCGGCCCGCGTGGCCGCGGTCGCTCCGCCGTCATCCGGCGCGGCCTCGAAGGGCGGTGGGGCCGGATCGTCGGGCAAGAGATCGATGGAATAGGGATGCGTGAGGCGTTCCGTGACGACCTGCCCTTCGGCGTTGGTCTCTTGGCCACGGCAAGCCCCGGCGGCCCCAGCCAACGCCAGGCCGATCACGATCGAGAGCCGGATGGATCTCATGGCTTTTGTCCTCAGAAGACGGCGACGACCTGCGCCCGCACGAGCAGACCGGTCTGGCCTGCCACGAAGCCGGTCCGGTTCTGACCGGCGGGCGAGTTCTGGAGCCAGGCGGCATCGCAGGTGAAAAACAGGTTGTCCTTCCCCGGGAGGAAGAACTGGTTGAACCCGCCTCCGAGTTCGTACCCGGAGCCGTAGCCGCCGGTGACGTACGAGGAGCGGGCGTAGACCTCGGTCTCCCGCGGCACGACGAACAAGCCGCCTTTGACGAAGCCGCCGAAGGCCGACGTCGAGGTGATCGGAAGCGGTCCGGTGCCCTGCAGGCCGAGCAGGTCCTGAAAGTACAGTTCCGATGACAGGCTCAGGCCGCGGTATTTCCAGGCCCAGTCGATCGCCGCCAGGGAGATGTCGTACGACTGCAAGGTCACGCTGGGGGAGAGTGCGCCTGGCGTCGTGATGATCGTGCCGTCCGAGAGCCGGACAGGCGAGTTTTCCACCGCGTCGCTGTCGGCCTGATTGCCGGCGCCCAGCGCGAAGGTGTAGCAGGCTCCGAGCCGGACCGCGGCTTCCTCGTGATCCTGGAGATCGGAGTAGCCGCGGCCAAAAATCCCCCACGGCTCCCACCAGGCCGAGGCCGACCAGGCGAAGCGATTGTTGAGGTCCTCGGGCACAAGGTTCAGCGTGTTGAACCCGTTGGACACCATGGCGTGGTAGTAAAAATCATCGAGCGGCTCTCCCATGATCCACATGCCCTGGCTCAAGCTGGGCCGGAAGAACGTCGTCGCCATGGTGCGATCAGCGCTCTGGAGCGGCGCGAAGGCGCTCTCGATCCACTCCCGCGACCCCGGCACCTTCGACTGGCCCATGTACAGTTCGAGGGCCTTGCTGAACCGGTAGCTGAGCCAAAACGCGCGGAAGCCGATCGGCTGGCTGGTGACGGAGTTGTAGTCGATGTTCAGGAGGTACGAGAGCTTCGGCAGCAGGGCATTGCCCGAGAAGATCAACCGACCCCGCGGGATGCCGAAGTAGTTGGAGTTGTTGATCGGAAGTTGGTTGCCTGCGCTGTCGGTCCACGAAGGCTCGGCCCGCGAGAACCCGTCGTAGCGGAACATGTTCTGATTGCGGATGCGCAGTGAATACGGCGTCGCGTCGGGGTCGCGTGGCAGGATGGCGAAGCCGTCGTCGTAGTCCGCATAGAACCGACCGCCACCCCAGGCAGAATCGGATCCAGCGCAGCCCGTGCACGACGATCCTGCCGCGGCGAACTCGGCCTCCCAGGCTTCGGGAACCGGCGGCGGAATCGCCTCAACCACGACGTCAACGAGGGCAGGCTCGGCAGCCGGGGCAGGTGGCGCGTCACTCGCAGCCGCGGCAAGACAGGCGGCAGCGGCCAAGCTGCCGCAGACGGCCCACAGACCGGATCGCTGTCTTCCTGACGTGGGCATGATGCAACGTTCCGGGCCCGTGGCCGGCCCGCGAGCCGGGCGGGCTCGTGGCAGCGTGGGCAGACCGCGAAAGGTGGGCGGCTGTGCGCAGGCCTCCCCCGTGGCTCGAGCAACTCCTCTGCGGTTGCTCATCGGCCGAGCGTGGCGATTGCGTCAAGAAATCCGGTCGTGCGGGCTGGGGAAAGCCGCCGCTCACTCGGGGATCGTCTTCCCGGGCACCGCCTCGTAGGGGTTGGCGTGGACGACCTCCTCCTTGCCCCGGGTGCCGGGCAGGATCTCGAACCGGGGGTCGAAGTCCACCATCGTCGATGCGAGCTTCGCCAGGATGGAGACGTCGCCCTCGACCTTCGCCGTGCCGTCCTTGATCTGGGCCTCGAGCGTCTTGGCCCCGATCATCGTCTGCTCGAGGTCCTTGCGGTTGATCGTGAGCGTCAGGTCGGCCTTCTCGGCGAGGAAGCCGGGAAGATTGGTCAGCGTGGCGTTCTCGAGCTCGACCACGAACTTCTGCCCGTTGTCGGGTGTGATCAGGTTGATCGTGAACCGCAGACCCTCGGCCTTCCTGCTGTCCATCCGCACGCCGAGGAAGTCGAGGAACAGTTCGGTGCTCATCGCCCGGATCACGTCGGGCCCGCTCGACTTGGGTGAGGCCCCCTCGGGAATGCCCTCGCGGAGCTCGTAGGCGCCAGCCAGGAAGCTGTTTCGCAGGCCGGGGTTCTCCTGCTGGTAGCCGATCTGCTCGAAGACGTCGGCCAGCAGATCCTTGGCCGCCCGGTTCGTCGGTTCGGCGTGCACGAGCTTGTCGAGGATCTCCATGGCCAGCAGGTATTCGCCCGCATCGTGCAGTTGCCGCGCCTTGACCATGATCTTGTCGGCGCCCCCCATCATCTCGACATACAAGGGCGCCGAGTCCTCGGGAGAGAGCGGGATCAGCGTGGCGGGATTGCAGTCCCAGTAGCCGAGATAGCGGTTCACGACGGCCCGGGCGTTGTGAGGCACCGAGCCGTGGTAGCCGCGGCAGTCCCACCGCTGCTGGAGGCTCTTCGGCAGCTCGTAGACGTTGTGGATCTGGTTGACCGTGACGCCCTGATTGGCCAGATGCAGCACCTGGTTGTTGAAGTGCGCGTAGAGATCCCGCTGGCCCCGGAGGATCTCCTGGACGCGGTCGTTGCCCCACCGGGGCCAGTGGTGGGCCCCGAACATCACCACCGCCTCCTGGCCGAAGCGGTAGAGAGCCTCGTTGATGTACTTCGACCAGTTGAGGGCGTCCCGCACGAGCGCCCCGCGGAGCGTGTAGATGTTGTGGAGCGTCGCGCACACGTTCTCGGCGATCCAGAGGGCCTTCATCTCCGGGATGTAGGTATTCATCTCCGAGGGAGCCTCGGTGTTGGGCGTGTTCTGGAAGATCATCCGCACGCCATCCACCTCGATCTCCTCGATGTCCTGGTCGACGACGCGGGTCGGGGCGATCAGGCCGGAGGTGCCCCGGGAGATGGCGTGGCCGAGCCCCTGGGTCACATAGCCGTAGGGGCTGACCGGCAGGAGCACGCCGTACTGGTAGAAGAGCCGCCGGTTCATCGCATTGCCGGCGAACACGTTCTCCGAGATCGAAAACTCCATGAAGTCGCGGGGCGCCAGGATTTGCACCTTGCCCGCCCGGACGTCGGCCTCGTCCACCACGCCGCGGACGCCGCCCCAGTGATCGCCGTGGGAGTGGGAGTAGACGACCGCCGTGACCGGCAGCCCTTCACCCTTGTGCTTCTGGAAAAGTTTCCAGGCGGCCCGCATGGCGTCGGCGGTGACCAGGCAGTCGAACACGATCCAGCCGGTCTTGCCGCGGACGAACGTGGTCTGGGCGAGGTCGAGCCCGCGGACCTGGTAGATCCCGGGGATGACCTCGTAGAGGCCGTAGTTGTTGTTGAGCTGGCCGATCCGGTGCATCGAGGGATGCACGGAGTCGAACTCGTCTTGCTGGTCGAGGAACTGGAACCGCGTCATGTCCCAGACCACGTCGCCGGCGTCGGTCTTGATCGTGAGGTCCTTCATCGGGGCGATCAGACCCCGCCGCTGCTCGTCGAAGTCGCGGGTGTCGGCGAACGGCAGGCCCTGCTTCGCCTTTCGCAGCACCGCCTTGGTGAACTCGGATGGCGGCTTGCCCTTGGGGTGAAAGTGCCCCGCGGCGGGGGCGACGGGAGCAGGCGCCGCCGGGGCGGCCTCACCCTCGAGCATGTTGGCCGCCACGGCGAAGGCGGGAAGGCTCTGAACGAACTGGCGGCGGGTGGTCATGGAGAGGCTCCTGTTCAGGGACGGGATCGATGCGCATCAGACCATCGTCACCCGCCCTTCGCAATCGGCTGCCGGGGTGGCTGCTACACTCCCGCCGAACTCTCATTCCAGGTCCCAGGATTGCCACATGACCGCCCCGCTCCTCGAAACTCCGCTCGCCGCCTGGCACGCCGCTCACGGCGGCCGGATGGTGGACTTTGCCGGCTGGACGATGCCCGTCCAATAC
>CAMCPF010000200.1 GCA_945876515.1 Candidatus Kuenenia stuttgartensis | reverse complement strand
CTCCCGCCTCCAGCGCGATCATCCCCAGGTGCACATGGGCCTCGAGGAAGTCGGGGCACTCCGAGAGCAGCCAGACGAGCTCGTCGTGGGCGATCTCGGGCTCACCCCCCGCGATCATCTCCTCGACTTCCGCGATGTCGTCGCGGCGGCGACGGGCGCAGCGGGGCTGCACGATCTCCCAGGCCGGACCGCCGGCGGAGTCGCGGCGGGCGAGCGTGATCGTGTCGGCGCCGGCCGGCGGTCGTCCGCGGCGCTGGCCGCTGCCGCCGGCACGCTTGCTGCGATCGGAACGGGGTTCGTCGGGGTTCATGCAGAAAGGGGAAGGTGAGTGCGAGCAGGCGCCGGATAGACTCCCAAGCGTACCGCGGAATTGATCGGGCACGAGATCAGCCGGCCGCGGCCCCCGAGGCCTATGCCACCACATGCGATCGACCGCCGCCCCACCATCGCCGAACCGCCCCGTGGCGGCCCGGCTCCTGGCCTGGTACCGCCGGCACCGCCGCGACCTACCCTGGCGGGAGAACCGCGATCCCTACCGCGTCTGGGTGAGCGAAGTCATGCTCCAGCAGACCCAGGTGGAGCGGGTCAGGGAGTTCTTCACCCGGTTCGTGGAGCGGTTTCCCGACGTGGCGGCGCTCGCTCGGGCGCGCGAACAGGACGTGCTCAAGCACTGGGAGGGGCTCGGCTATTACCGTCGGGCCCGGCAGCTGCACGCGGCGGCGAAGCAGATCGTGGCCGAGCACGGCGGGGATTTTCCGCGGACGGCGGCCGAGCTCCGCGAACTCCCGGGCATCGGCCGCTACACCGCCGGCGCGATCGCGTCGATCGCCTTTGGCGAGCCGGAGCCGATCGTGGAGGCCAACAGCCGTCGCGTGATCGCCCGGCTGGTGGGGTATGGGAAACCCGTCGGGGGTGCGGCCGACGAGCCGCTCTGGAGCATCGCCACGGCGCTGCTGCCGCGGCGCGAGCCGGGGCTCTTCAACCAGGCCCTGATGGACCTCGGCGCGATGGTCTGCACCGTCACGCGGCCGCGGTGCGACCGCTGTCCGCTGGCCGCGAGCTGTGTGGCGCGGGCGACCGGCCGGACGGAGGAGACCCCGGTGCTGCCGCGGCAGCGGGCCGCGAAGCTGGTCCGGGAGACGGCGGTCGTGCTCCGGCGGGGCAATAGCGCGGTCGTGGAGCGGCGCGGGCCGGGCGAATGGTGGGAGGGGCTCTGGGATTTTCCCCGGGCCGCCGCGGGCGAGCGCCGCCGCGCCGGCGACCGCCTGCTCGGCACGGTGACCTACACCGTCACGCACCACCGCGTCACGTGCCGGGTGGTCGAGCGACGGCTCGCTCGCGCGCCGGCGGCGACCAATAACCGCCGGCTGGTGGCGCTCGCAGCGCTCGACCGTTTGGCGATGACCGCACCCGGCCGCCGGATCGCCCGGCTGCTGGTGGCCAGCGCAGCGTTGGACTAAGTCGGCGTGCCGAACTGCCGCATGTTCGTCACGGTGGCGCTCGCCGAGGCGCCCGCCGAGCCGATCAGGCTGAACACCAGCTGCGGCACGGGATTGGCGGCGGTGCCGAACGCGCCGTCGATGATGGTCTGGTTGCGGAACACGTCGAGGCTGATCGTCGCCATCCGTGGTCCGGCCCCCGAGGCACCGCCGTCGAGCGTGAGCAGCGGCATCGTCACGAACCCGGTCGAGCCGGAGGCGAGCAGCGGCGGATCGCTCAGATTGATCTGGGGCACGGCCATGCCATGTACGGAGACCACCAGTTGCACGGTCTCGCCGGCGTCGACGCCTGAGAACGCGACGTCGAGTTCCAGGCCGGTGCCGATGGGCTGGTCGGTCGGGTCGGTTCCGTAGGGTACGAAACTGATCGTGGCCATCGAGAGCGGGTTGGACGCACCGATCGTGAACGTCAGCGAACTGCCGGTGTCGGAGACGGTGCCCGTGGTCGGCTGGACCGCGTAGGCGAGCGGAGCCGAGTTGACCGTCACCGCCGATGAGGCCGGTCCGCCCGTGACCTCGAACTGCCGCCGCACGAACTCGCCGGGCGTCGCCGGCCCCAGTTGCGGGTATTGATCGTAGGAGTCCGACAGCAGGGCGGTGCGGACAGGATCCAGGAGCGGTGACCAATAGAGGCCGTTTTTCACGTCGTCGGCCGCGAACGGATTCTGCAGGCTGGCCTGGGCATACCAGGCGGGCGGGTAGTCGTGGGCCGGGAACAGTGCGGCCAGATCACCGGGCAGACCGCCACCGGGGTTGTAGAGCTTCGCCGGCCGCAACAGCACGTCCACGACGCTGCCCAGCCCCTCCTGGCCGTTGACAGCCGCGCCAAAGCCGGTCAGCGAGTAATGGCTATTCACGAAGGTGCCGCCGGTCGCCTGGCGGCCGACCGCCACCGGCGTCTTGCTGATCGTGCCCGGCGGCAGTTCCTGGAGGAACTGCCAGACGAAGTTCTGCCCCCCGCCGATGCCCGGGATCGCGAGCGGCCCCAGGATGTCGGGCCCCGTCTCGGGCGATTCGAAGAGCGTGAGCTGCGAGACCGGGATGTTGGCCGCCTCGAGCGCTACCGTCGCCACCGTCGCCACCTTGGCCCCGTGGCTGTGGCCCATCACATGCACGAGCCCTTGCTCGACTCCGAAGAAGTCTGCGGCGAGCGCCTGCTCGATCGCCTCGGCCAGCATCAGCCCCGCCCACTGGGCGCGTGATTCCGACTGGCCGACGTATAACAGCGAGTGGATCGTGGTTTCGAGATCGACGCCGGAAAACACCACCGGCTCGGCCGCAAGCGTGCCGGTCACCGCCTGGTTGAGCTTCACCTGGGTCGGGCTCAGGATCCCGAGCACGCTCGTGCCGGAAGGGATGCCCGAGCCGGTCACGGTCATGCCGGCGCTGAGCTGCGAGGTGTCGCTGACGAGCAGCGTCGTGCCGGACCCGCTCGCGGTCAGGTTCACGGTGGCCTCCGTAGTCTCGGTCGGCGTGGCCGAGAGGTCGAGCCAGCTGTAGGCCACCACGATCGCGTTGGGGTCGGCGTCGATGATCGCCTGGGCCATGCCCGTCGAGGCGACCTGGATGGTCGGCTGGAACAGCCAGGGCGGGATCGCCGGATTGGCGCTCCACGACTTCAGCGGGTCGCCCGGCGTCGAGCCGAGCAGCACCGCCTCGCTCTGGCCCGGCGCCCAGCCGTGCGAGATGAAATAGACGTTCCTGGGGTCGGCGGAGGTGCTCGTGAGCGACCCGGCCGCCACGGGCAGGTCGAAGCTCTGCGTCGTCGGGTTGTAGCGTTGGAGGCGGTCGAGCGGCGCGACGGCCGCGTCGAGCGACGACGCCATCCCCATCACGTCCCAGGTGGCCGTGGAGGTGTAGCCGGTGAGATTGCGGAACTCGGTCGAGCGGCTCAGCTGGCGGGCCAGTTGGACGGCGTTGCCGTCGCCCGCCGCGAAGGCCCGGATCTCGCCTGGGTTGGCCTCGCGGCCGAGCATCCCCACATACGTGATCGCGCCGCGATACTGCTTCGCGAGGTTGCCGCGGGCCTGGAAGGCGGCGGAGTTGACCAGATTGACGGCCAGCTGGCCGCGGGGCGTGCCGGCGGCGAGCTGATTCACCGCCGCGCGGAACGGGCCGGGGGCGGGGGCACGGTCGAGCAGCCGGCGGTACAGAAATCGGACATATTGCCCGTCTGAAAGCTGGCTCGTGTCGCCATAGGTCGCCACGAACGGCTGCGAGCTCATGATTCCCTGGAACGTCGCGGCGGGCGTGATGCCCAGCCGCTGCTCTTGGCCGCCGGTTCGCACGACCTCGATTGGGAGCACGCCGGGGAACATGGCCTCCGCGAAGCCGGCCACCGGTCGCACGACCGTGCTGAACTCCGCCGACTGGAGCAGCCGGCCGAGCTCCTGGGCCACGGGCCGGCCGGCGTCGAGACGGCTGACGGCGGCGGTGAACTCGTCGGCCGTGGCCGGCCGCTGGAGCACGAGTTCGTAGAGATTCTGGACGAGCGCCTGGCTCCGTGAGGCCAGGGCGAAGGTCAGCCCGGTCACGTCGGTGGCACCGACGGTGAGGTTGTAGGAGAGCGATTGGGCCGAGGTGCCCATGAGACCGGTCGGCAGCACGACCGACACTCGGCGCTGCCCGGCTGTGACACCGGGAAACGTATAGTTGCCGCTCGAATCGGTCACTGCCTGGGTGATCACCGTCCCGGTCTGGTCGCGCAGCTGCACGGTGACCCCGGCGATGCCGGCGAAGAGCGGGTCGTCCGGCATCAGGCCGACGGCGTCCACCGACCGCTGCACGCTGCCGCTGATGGCGGCGAGCATGGCCCGCGTCTCCAGTTGCTCGACCCCGACCGTCGCCTTCCGCCGCCGTGCCATGTGCTTGTCCACCGTGGTGCCTCTGTCGGGCGGTGTCCGCCGCCGCGGGCCACGTTCGGGAAACGCTCCCGGCAGCGCGACAGCGGCAGCCTACCTCCGGCTCGTCGGCGGCCACAACCAACGGGATCGAGAGGCAATTTGCCGTTGGACGTCGGCGGTGGGAACCTTTGGGGGACAGGCCGCATCACAGGTCCGACAGCCGCACCCCCGATCAAATTCCGGAGCCCTCCCATGACTCGCCCGCCCCCGACCGCGAAGCTGTGCCTTGTCGCGGCCTGCCTGACCGCCTTCGTGCATGGTGGCCAGCTCCCGGCCGTCGAGCCGGTCGCGGCCGACCTCCCGCTCGAGAAGGTCGTGCTCTTCACCTCGGGCGTCGGCTACTTCCAGCACGGCGGCAAGGTGACCGGCAACGCGACGGTCGAGATGAGCTTCAAGAGCGAGAACGTCAACGACCTGCTCAAGAGCATGGTGGTCGAGGATCTCGGCGGCGGCACGGTGCCGGCGGTGAGCTACGCCTCCCGCGACCCGATCACCAAGACCCTCGGGACGTTCGCGATCGACCTCACCGACGATCCCTCGATCGGCCAGATTCTCGGCCAGCTGCGGGGCGAGCGGATCGAGGTGGAGGCGGCACCGCCGGCGACGGGGAAGATCGTGGGCGTCGAGCGGCGGCAGGTGCCCGTGGGCGACGACCGCTCGGTGGAGAAGGAGTTCATCACGATCCTCACGGCCGACGGCCTGCGGACGTTGCCCCTCGACGCGATCACGCGGATCCGGCTGGTCGATGAGAAGCTCCAGCACGAGCTCGAGCAGGCCCTGGCGGTGCTCGCGCTCGGCCATGACACCGAGAAGAAGTCGGTTTCGCTCGCGTTCGCGGGCCAGGGGGAGCGAGCCGTCCGAGTGGGCTACGTGCAGGAGTCGCCGGTCTGGAAGACGAGCTACCGGCTGGTGCTCGGCGGCGGCGCGGCGGCGGCGGGGAAGCAGGACGAGAAGCAGGCGGGCCGAGCCCTGCTCCAAGGCTGGGCGATCGTCGAGAACACGACCGACCGCGACTGGAAGGACGTGCGGATGGCGCTGGTGAGCGGTCGGCCGATCTCGTTCGTGATGGACCTCTACCAGCCGCTTTACGTGCCCCGGCCGGTGGTCGAGCCGGAGCTGTATGCATCGCTGGCCCCGCAGGTCTACGGGCAGGACATGGCGAACGCGGAGCGGGAGCTGGCCGAACGGGTGGTTGAGGAAAAGGGGCAGGCCGTGATGGACATGGTGGCCGCGGCGAAGCCGGCGGACGCCAAGCAACTGGCGGCGCCCGGCCGCCGGCTCCGAGAGGATCAGAACGGTCGCCGCGACCTGTCGATCGACGGCATGGCCGCGATCCGGAGCGTGGCGGCCGGCGAGGCCCTCGGGGAACTGTTTCGCTACGAGATCGCCGCACCGGTCTCGATCGCGCGGCAGCGGTCGGCGATGCTGCCGATCGTGGCGGAGCCGGTCGAGGTCGAGAAGGTCTCGGTCTACGACGACCGGGTGATGCCCAAGCACCCGCTGGCCGGCGTGCGGCTGGTGAACTCGACGAAGCTCGACCTGATGCAGGGGCCGATCACGGTCTTCGACGCCGGCGCCTATGCCGG
>CAMCPF010000199.1 GCA_945876515.1 Candidatus Kuenenia stuttgartensis | reverse complement strand
TCGGGGTTGCCCGTGCCCCGAGAGCCGGCCTAGGAAACCAGCGGAGCCATGGATGGCGGAGCGCAGTTTCCTCGGAGTGAGCGAAGCCCAGGATGGACGCAGCGAACGTCCGGCGACGGGGCACGGGCAACCCCGACCCACAGTGGACGCAGCATCCGCCCCTCCATCCGCCAGCGAACGTCCGGCGACGGGACACGGGCAACCCCGACCCACCAGGTGGCGTTGCTTCTGGCCGTGGCGGACCGCGTTCGGGTATCCTAGCTCCGCCACAACGTTCCCGACCTCCCACGGAGATCCCGCCATGCTGCGTTCCTCGCTCGTCGCCCTGCTCGCCGGCCTCGCCTGCACCACAGCCTTCGCCCACTGCCAGGTGCCCTGCGGCATCTTCGACGACCAGATGCGATTCCAGCAGATGCTTGAAGACGAGACGACGATCGCCAAGGCCCAGTTGCAGATCGAGGAGATCGTAGCCGGTGGCCTCTCAGGCCAGGCTGCCAATCAACTCGGCCGCTGGGTGATGACCAAGGAAGAGCATGCCGAGAAGATCCAGGAGACGGTCGGCAGTTATTTCCTGGCCCAACGCATCAAGGCCGACAACCCGCGGTATGTCGAGCAGCTCAAGGCGGCCCATGCCGTGATCACGACGGCCATGAAGGCAAAGCAGTCGACCGATCCCGCCACCGCCAAGGCCCTCGAAACGGCGATCTTCGACCTCTATCGGGCCTACGAGGGCAAGGAACCGGCCTTCGAGCACAAGCACTGATCCTGGGGCGTTCACGCCGGAACGACCGGCTCGACCGCCGCGGGCCCCGCCCGGGTTCGCGACTTTCCCGAATCCCTTGTTAGGATTTTGTGTGGTAGGGGTGCCCCTGCCTACATCGGGGGAGTCTTTGATGCTTCGTTTCCTTCGTCCAGGGCAGCGGCGGCGTGCTCGGAGCAGCGACCGCGCCATGGGTCCGGAGCAACTCGAGGCCCGCCGCCTGCTGGCCGTCGTCATCAATGAGTTTCACTACGACTCGGGCAGTCCGCTCGAGCTGACGGAGTTCGTCGAGCTCCACAACACCGGCGCGGAGCGGGTCGACCTCTCCGGCTGGAGACTCGACAGAGCAGTCGACTACACGTTTCCAGCCGGGTCCTCGATCGCCGCCGGCGGGTACCTGGTCGTGGCCCAGTCGGCCGAGCACTTTCAGACGCGGTTCGGCTTCGCGCCCGCGGGCGTCTGGGAGGCCGGCGACAAGCTGAGCAATGAGGGTGAGACGATCGAGCTCCTCGACCGCGCGGGAACCCGGGTCGACGCGGTGACGTATCAGCTCGGCTGGCCGTGGCCGACGAGCGGCGAACTCGGCAGCTCGGTGGAGCTCGTAAACCCGCTCCTCGATAACGACCTGGCCGGCAGCTGGCGGTCGTCGGGCCTGACCGGCGCGGTGCCGGCCGGCACCGTCCTGGTGCGGCAGGCAGGCGACTGGCTGTACCGCAAGGGGATCACCGCCAATCCGCCGACGAGTGCGACCGATCCGACGCGTGACTGGCGGCAGTCTGCTTTTCTCACTGCGACCGACCCCGTGGCCTGGCAGGCGGGCGCGGCGCCGATCGGCTACGGCGACGGCGACGACGCGACCGTTCTGGCTGACATGCAGAACCGATACACGACCTTCTACGCCCGGGCGAGCTTTCAGGTCGGGGGCAGCCTTCCCGAGACGCTCCAACTTCGCATGTATGTGGACGACGGGGCGATCGTGTGGATCAACGGGATCGAGGTGGCGAGGTTTTCCGTGACCGCCGGTCAGAAGAACTTCAACAGCACCTCCGGCAGGGATCACGAAGCCGTCTGGGAGGAGGTGCGGCTCACGAACACCGGCGCCTACCTTCTGCCGGGTGTCAACACGATCGCCGTACACGTGCTCAACCAAGCGGTGTCGAGCAGCGACCTCTCGTTCGACCTGGAACTGAAGGTGCCGGCTGACACGCCCGCACCAGGCAGCCAGCCGGGCCCGCCTACGCCCGGCGGCCGCAACTCGGTCTTCGCCGCCAACGCCGCCCCGCAACTGCGTCAGTTGACGCAGTCGGTGCAGCAACCGGCGGCCGGCCAGGATGTCGTCATCTCCGTCAAGGCCACCGATCCCGACGGCGTGCGGGCCGTCGCCCTGGCGTATCAGCTCGTCGCCCCGGGCGACTACATCGCGATCGACGATCCCCGATACGCGACTAACTGGACGACCGTGGCGATGACCGACGACGGCACGGGCGGTGATGGGCTGGCTGGCGACGGCGTGTACACCGTCACCCTTCCCGGCAGTCTCCAGGCCAACCGCAGTCTCGTCCGCTACCGCATCACCGCGACCGACTCGCTGGGCCTCTCGATCACCGGCCCCTACGCCGACGATCCCCAGCCCAACTTTGCCTACTACGTCTACGGCGAAACCCCCGTCTGGTCGGGAGCCGTTCGCCCGGGCGCGACGCCGGCGGTGGCCTATGGCCCGGAGGTGCTCGACTCGATCGCCACCTACCATCTGATCACCACCCGCGAATCCCACGTCGAGTCCCAGCATTTGCCGGGCTCTACGACGCCGGGCTACGAAGGGAGCGACTATCTCTGGCATGGGGCGCTCGTCTACGACGGCGTGGTCTACGACCACATCCGCTATCGGGCCCGGGGCGGCATCTGGCGCTACGCCATGGGCAAGAACATGTGGAAGTTCAACTTCAACCGCGGCCATGGGTTCCAGGCCCGCGACGACTACGGCCAGCCGTACGAGATCCCCTGGGATAAGCTCAACCTGGGTGCCGTGATCCAGCAGGCCGATTTCTCCTACCGCGGCGAGCAAGGGCTGTTCGAATCGGTCGGCCATAAGCTGTTCAACCTTGCCGGCGTGGCGGCCTCGAACACCAACTTCGTTCACTTCCGGATCGTGACGAGCGGGACGGAGTCGACCACCGACCAGTACGCCACCGACTTCCAGGGCCTCTACCTGGCGGTCGAGCAGCTCGACGACGAGTTCCTCGAACAGCACGGCCTGCCCGACGGCAACCTCTACAAGATGGAGTGGGGAACGGGCGTCGATGGCATCGGGGGCGATCTCAACAACCAGGGCGACTATCCCCAGCCGGGCGATTCCTCCGACCTGATCGCCTTCAAGCGGACCTATGAGAGTGGCACGATGCCGGCCGCCTGGTGGAAGGAAAACCTCGACCTCGACAACTACTTCAGCTATCGCAGCATCGTCGAGGCGATCCACCACTACGACATCAGCGACGGCAAGAACTACTTCTACTACCACAATCCCGAGACCGACCTCTGGGAGATGGTGCCCTGGGATCTGGATCTCACCTGGGCCGACTCGATGTACGGCGTGGGCAACGACCCCTTCCGCGACCGGGTGCTGACGATTCCGGAGTTCGCGATCGCCTATCGCAACCGCCTGCGAGAACTCCGCGACCTCCTGTTCAACGTCGAACAGGTCGGGTTGCTCACAGCCGAGACGGCCCAGTTCATCTACACCCCCGGCGAACCCTCGTTCGTGGACGCCGACCGGGCGATGTGGGATTACAACCCGATCATGGCGTCGAGTTCCGTGGTGCCGTGGAAGGCGGGCACGGGCCGCTACTACGCCGGCGGCCAGAACGCGCCGGCCTTCGGCAGTTTTGCCGCCATGATGAAGGTCCTCACCGACTACACCCAGGCCCGCGGCCAATACATCGATGGAAAACTGATCACGCCGGCAGAGGACGCCCGGGCACCGAAGACGCCCGTGCTCTCCTATGCCGGGGCCGCCGGGTATCCCGTTGACGGGCTCGCCTTTCGCACCAGTGGCTATCAGGACCTCCAACTCAATCCCTTCGCCGCCATGGAGTGGCGAGTGGGTGAAATCGCAAACCCCTCCACGGCCGGCTTCGATCCGACACAGCCCTGGAAGTATGAAATCGATGCCGTCTGGGAGAGCGGTGAACTGACGAGCTTCGCCGATTCGATCACCGTGCCGGCCGGCGTGCTCGAGGCGAACAAGACCTACCGAGCCCGGGTGCGGATGCAGGATTCCACCGGCCGCTGGAGCCACTGGTCGGCCCCGCTTGAATTCACGACGGCGGCCGTCGGGCCTCCGCCGCTGCTCCGGATCTCGGAGCTTCACTACAACCCCGCCAGCACCCCGCTCGTGGCCGACGAGGAGGATCTCGAGTTCGTCGAGATCGTCAACGCTGGCGACACGCCGGCCGCGCTGGCTGGCGTGTCGCTGACAACCTTTGCCAGTTCCCCCTACGTCTTCTCGGAAGGCAGGCTCGGCCCGGGTGAGCGGATCGTGGTGGCCCGTAATCCGGCCGCCTTCCGCATGATCTACGGCTCCGACGCGAACCTCGCACGGGAGGGCTACGGCACCGCCAATCTCGCCAATGGCGGCGAGACCATCGCGTTGGTCGATGCGGCGGGCCGCACGCTTCAGACGGTGTCCTGGACGGACGACCCGCCCTGGCCCGTCGCCGCCGACGGCGGGGGGCCGTCGCTCGAAATCGTCGATCCGCTCGGCGATGGAAGCGATCCTGCAAACTGGCGGGCCAGCGGCGTGGCCGGGGGAACGCCCGGCGGTTTTGCACCGATCGCCGTGGGGGCGGGAGCGCAGATTGTCCACCGCGGCGGCCTCTCCGGCGAGGTGACGCTCGTGAAGCAAGGCAATGGCCGGCTGGTGCTCGACGGGGCGAGCACCCATGCAGGCGGCCTGATCGTCGCCGCTGGTGAAGTGGTCGTGCGAAATGCCGCCGCCTTGGGTTCAGGGCCGCTGGTCGTTCGCGCGGGAGCGACGGTTCGGCTCGCGGTCGCAGGACCGACGATGCAACTACCCGGCCTCTCGATCGAGGCCGGCGGCCTGCTCGATCTGGGCACTGGATCGTTGCTGATCGCCGCCGGGGCTGCGACGGCCGCCGATGTACGGCAATGGATCGTGACGGCCCGCGGGACGGGCAATTGGCGGGGCGGAGCGGGCCTGACGTCGTCAGCCGCCGGAGGCACCCGCGCGGTCGCCTCCCGAGTGCAACCCGACGGGGCGATCGAGGTGCGTGTAACGACGCTCGGCGATGCCAACCTCGACCAGCGGGTCGACGTGCTCGACCTGATGGCTATTCTCGCGGGTGGCCGCTACGGCGCGGCAGCCGTTTCGGACTGGAGCACGGGCGACTTCAACTACGACGGCCGAACGACCCTGCTCGACCTGACCACGATCCTCGCGGCCGGCGGCTACAACACGGGCTTGATCTCGGCGACAGTCGCGACTGCAGGGTCCGCAGCCGTGGCCACGGCTCCTTCAGCCGCCGCGACTGACATCACGATCCCCGATCCCACCCTGGCGTCGACCTCGAGCTTTCGCCAGCTGGCCTTCAGGCAGCTCGCTCTCGATCTTGCAGCGGCGCAGGGTGACGAAGACGACTAGCAGGTGCGATGCCCTCGGCGACCATCGCCTCCCAGTCGGCCTCGCTCGGCTTGGCGACGGTGTTGAACAGATAGTCGCCGATTGGGAAGGCGACGTTGAAATTCTTGTCGGGGTAGCGGTGGTGCAGGAAATGGTGGCGGGCCACCATCTTGTAGGCCGCCCAATTGGCAAAGAACCGGTTCTTCGGCTGGTGCATCTCCAGATGGATCTGGTTCCAGATCGTGTGGTGGATCAAGACCACGACCGGAAACATGATCGCCCCGGTCACCGAATAGAAGAACAGCGGCACAGTCAGCGGCAGCGATTCCACCAGGCCCTCCATCACATTCAGCCGGATACCGCGATCCTCGCCTGCAGGCAGGGGATGGTCGTGGAAATGCTTGCGATACTGCGTGTGGTGCTCGACAGCGTGGCTCGTGAAGATCCGCTGCCGGGCCCTGAGATTCTTGAACAGGGCGAGCCGTGGCTTCTTGTGCATCAGCCGGCAGTGCACCTGGTGCTCGATGATCGACATCAAGACGACCATCAAGACAAACCAGCCGATGACCGACACGATCTGTAGCAACATGGGCTCCCCGCTCGTGGTAA
>CAMCPF010000198.1 GCA_945876515.1 Candidatus Kuenenia stuttgartensis | reverse complement strand
TCGTCGATGCGATCGAGGTCCTCCTCGAGTCCCGCCGCGTCAAGACGAAGCGGCTGGCCGTGCCAAGTCCATTCCACACGCCGCTGCTTCAAGCCGCGGCCGATGACCTGGCCACCACGCTGCAGGCGCTCACGATCCAGGCTCCGCGGCTGCCGATCCTCAGCAGCACCATCCTCCGGCAGCTCGACCAGCCGGCCGACGTGCTCGAGAGCCTGGTGCGGCAGATGACCGAGACGGTCCGCTGGATCGACGTCGTCAACCGGCTCTACGACGCGGGCGTCCGAACGTTCGTCGAGGTGGGCCCGTCGGGCGTGCTCAGCGGCCTGGCTCGCCGGATCGTCGAGGGGCGGCCGGGCGCCACGTTCCTGCAGTTCGACCAACGCGGCCGCTCGCCCCGCGAACACCTCGAGCGGCTCCGTGACCAGCTCGCCGCCGCCGGCTGCCTGAGGGCTGCGGCGCCGGCGCTCGCGGCGAGCCCCGCTTCGGCCGCGGCTCGCGGCGGGAGTGTGGTTTCGTTCGACGCCACGGTTCGACGCCGGGCGCGGAACCGGTCGGCCGCCGGCAGCGAGCAGCCGACCACGCCGGCACGGCGGACGGTGTCGCCTACCTCCGCGACCGTCGGCAACGGCAACGGCAACGGGCATGGAACCGGTAACGGCCGTGACAATGGAGACACCAACGGCAACGGCCATGGTGCGGCGAACGGCTCCGGCAACGGCCACCCGCCGAAGGCTAAACCGGCGCCGACCACGACGGTCGGCGTGAATCGGCTGGCTGCGATCGCGACGCCCGCGACCACCACGCAACCGGCCGCCGCTGCTGAGGTCGAGACGTTTTTGATTGAGTTCGTCGTCGAACAGACGGGCTATCCGGCGGAAATCGTGGAGCTCGACGCCGACCTCGAGGCCGATCTCGGGATCGACAGCATCCGCAAGGCGCAGCTGTTCGGTGAAGTGGGCCAGCGATACGGGCTGAAGGCCGAAGACGGCGTGTCGCTCGACGACTTCCCCACGCTCCGCTCGCTGATCGCCTACCTGCTGCCACGAATCGGGGCCGGGAACCCTGGCGCGGCTGCCGCCGTCAAGGTCGCCGGCGTCGCCACGAACGGCCATGCCAACGGCCGCGTTGCTGGCCATGCGAACGGCCATGCGAACGGCCACGTCAACGGGCATGCCAACGGGCATGCGAACGGGCATGCGAACGGGCATGCGAACGGGCATGCGAACGGGCATGCGAACGGGCATGCGAACGGGCATGCCAACGGGCAGCATGACACTGCTCGGCTGGCAGGGGCCGCAGGCGGCGACCGTGTGGCGGCCGGCGGTACGGCCGTGGCCGCCGAGCTCGAGCGGTTCCTGGTCGAGTTCGTGGTCGAGCAGACGGGCTACCCGGCGGAGATCGTCGAACTCGACGCCGACCTCGAGGCCGATCTGGGGATCGACAGCATTCGCAAGGCGCAGCTGTTCGGCGAAGTGGGCCAGCGGTACGGGCTGAAGGCCGAGGACGGCGTGTCGCTCGACGACTTCCCCACGCTGCGATCGCTGATCGCGTATCTGGTGCCACGGGTGGCCGGTGGTGATCCGGCCTTGGCGGCGGCGACGAGCTCGAAGTCATCTCTCGTCACACCGCCGAGTGCGGCGTCGCGTCCGGTGTCCGCCACCGCATCGGCGCCAACGCCGGCATCGGCATCGGCGTCGGCATCTGCTCCACTCCGCTCTCCCGCATCGGCAACGCTCGCCGCCGAACTCGAGCGGTTCCTGGTCGAGTTCGTAGTCGAGCAGACGGGCTACCCGGCGGAGATCGTGGAGCTCGACGCCGATCTGGAGGCCGATCTCGGGATCGACAGCATCCGCAAGGCGCAGCTGTTCGGTGAAGTGGGCCAGCGCTATGGGCTCCAAGCCGAAGACGGCGTGTCGCTCGATGACTTCCCCACGCTCCGCTCGCTGATCGACTATCTCGTCGTGCGGATCGGCGGGGCGGATGAACGGGCCCCCGGAGAGGTGCGTGCCGGTGGCCCGCCCCCCGCCGGCGGTGACCTTCCAATCCGACAGGGAATCGGTCGCGAGCAGGCCGCGGCAGTCCGTGGCTGGGCCCGGCAGGTGGCCGCCGCCGTGCCCGTGGCTTCGGCCGTGGCCATTGAGTCGCCACTCGCCGAGGAGCTCGCCACCATCGCCACCCAGGCGGGTGTGGACGAGGCAATCGTGCGGGCAGCCGCCGCGGCGCCGGCAGCTGCGGTTGGCGGCTGTGACCTGGTGCTCGTGACGCCCGCGGCCGTGACCGACGGGGCGGCCGGATTGCTGGCCTGCTTCGGGCGGCATGCCGACCTGGCCGTGAACGCCTTCGAGCGCGACGACCTCGCCGGAACGCTCGTCTCGGCGACCGGCCTGCCGGGGGCGCTCCTCGGCTGGAACGACGCCGGGATCGTGGCCTTCGTCGCGTTGGGCGCCGCCACCGACTCGCCCCCGGGCGAGTTCGTCGAACGGATCGTGACAGGGTGCCGCACGCTCGCCGCCGCCGAGCAGCTGCTGGCGACCGCAGTCCGCAGCCCGCGCGGGCTGGTCGTGGCGTCGGCAGAAGGAGGGATTCAGATCGATGCCAGTGGGTCGGTCGAGCCGGCCGGCGCGAGCATTCGGCGGGCAGAGCGGACCGGGCCGCTCGTGCGGGTGGCGCTGGCCGATGGCGACTCCTCCGCGTCGGGCGTGATCGCACGGCTAATCGGCCGCGAGCAAGCGGCCTGTGACACGCTCTCGGCCGCCTGTCCCTGGCTGGCCGTCGGCGGCGGAACCGCCGACGCCGTGACCAGCGGTGGCCCCTGGGGCCGTGATTGGGCCGGCCGCTGCAGCGGACTCGGAGCGACCTGGCTGGCGAAGCCGACTGCGAAGCCGGTGCCAGGAGGTGGCGCCGCACAGCCCGGCTCCCAGCCCGCCGGCCGCACGGCCGTCGACGCCGGCATCACACGTCGCTACGAACTCGAGCTCGTCGAGCTCGGGCCGGTCGCGGCGGCGCGGGTGCTCGCCGGTGAGCGGGTGGCCGTGCTCGGCACCGGCCCGCTCGCCGACGCGATCGAGCGGCAGCTTTCCGCCTCGGGCGCGGTGCCCGTGGCGATCGAGGCGGCTGCCGTTGCCGATCCGGAGGCGGCCGCCTTCACCCTCGCCCGCGCAGAAGCGGCCGGCGCGGTGCGGCATCTGGTGGTCGTCGCGCCCCGTGGCCAGGCCGCGGGCGAGGCGCTGACGGCGGCGTTCGTTGCCTGTCAGAAGTGGCTCGCCGCCCGTTCGCGGGCCGGCGACGTTGCGGCATCCACGCTCACGGCCGTCTGCGACCTCGGCGGCGGCTTCGGCCTGACAGGTGCGATCGGCGAGCCCACGAGCGGCGGGCTGGCAGGACTGTTCAAGGGGCTGGCCCGGGAGTTTCCCGAGCTGCAGGTCCGGGTCGTCGACACGGCGGCCGCGGTGCCGGCGGCCGAATCCGCCGCAGCGGTGGTCGCCGAGCTGACGGATGCGAATGGTCCGGTGGAAGTCGGGCTCGTCGCCGGCCGGCGGGTGACCGTCAGGGCGGTCGAGCGGCCTGCCGCGCCGCCGACTGGAAACCTTTCGGCCTTGGCTCGCGGCGCGTGCTGGCTCGTGACCGGTGGCGCGCGAGGGGTGACGGCCGCCTGTGCCCGCGAACTCGGCCGACGGCACGGCGTGTCACTGGTGCTCGTCGGCTCGACGAAGCCCGTGGCGGTGGAGCCTGGTTGGCTCGAACTGTCCGAGGCCGCGCAACGCGATCTCAAGGGCAAGGTCATGCTCGACGCCAAGCGGCGGGGCGACGACCCACGTCAGGCCTGGGCCTCCGTGGAGAAGTCGATCGAGATCGCCCGTTCGCTGGCGACGCTCGCGGCCGAGGGCATCACCGCCCGCTACGAGGCCTGCGACTTGGCCGACGCCGCGGCCGTGCGCAGCCTGGTGGCGCGGGTGGCCCGCGACGTGGGGCCGATCCGCGGCATCGTCCACGGGGCCGGCTGGGAATCGGCCTGCCGGTTCGAGAAGAAGACGCCCGAGTCGCTCGCCCGCACCGTGGGCCCGAAGTGTGCCGGCCTCGAGCACCTGCTGGGGGCAGTCGATCATCGGTCGCTCGGGATGCTCGCGGCCTTCGGGTCCACGAGCGGCCGGCTCGGCGGCCACGGCCAGGCCGACTACTCGCTGGCCAACGACATGCTCGCCAAACTCGTCGCCGCCGCGCGGCAGCGGCGGCCGGGACTGAGGGCGGCCACGTTTCACTGGCACGCCTGGGATGAGGTGGGGATGGCAAGCCGGCCCGAGAGCCGGTTCGTGCTCGAGCAGTTCGGCCTGAAGTTCATGCCGCTTGCCGAGGGCGTGGGCCGGTTCATGGCCGACGTCGAGGCCGGCCTGCCGGCGCCCGAGGTGCTCGTGACCGAGCCGGCGATGCTCGCCCACGCCGACGCCTTGGCCCCGGCTGTGTCAGCCGACGCCCCGCAGGCAACGTCCCCGGCCATTGCCATGCCGGCCAATGCCGGCAGCCTCGTGGAGCGGGTCAGCCGCCGTGACGGTGTGACGGCGGTCAGCTTTCTGCTTGACCCGCTCGCCGATCGGTTCCTCGTCGACCATCTTCAATATGGTCGGCCGCTCCTGCCGGCGGTGATGGGGGCGGAACTCATCGCCCAGGCGGTGATCGCCGCGGGCCTCGCTGAGCACGTGGGGGAGATCCGCGACTTCGTGGTCGAGCGGCCCTGCACCTTCCCGACCGACGCGACCCGCGAACTGCGGGTGGATGTCTCGCCCGGCGGTGAGGCCCGCGGGTTCGCCGCCGTGCTGGGCCCTGATGGGAATCCCACCGACACCGAGCGGCCGCACTTCCGCGGGCTGGCGATCGTCGGGCCCGCGGCCGCGTTCGTCGCGGAGGTGGGCGAGCCGACGTTCCCCTTCAACCCGATGGTGTATCAGGAGTCGGGTCCGATGCGGCACGGTCCTTCGTTCCGCACGCTCGATGGCCTGTTCCTCGACCGCAACGGCGGCTGGGGCCGGCTCACGGCGCCCCGCGGCGACGGGGTGTCGGCGCCCCGCGGCAGCCGTGGCTGGACCGTGCCCGTGGCTCTGCTCGACGGCGTGATCGTGGGCTGTGCGGTGTTCTCCTACATCCTCTGCGGTCGCCGGGTCGAGATCCCGGTGCGGTTCGACCGACTGCGGATCGCCAGCGTGCCGAAGCCGGGGGAAGCCTGCTTCGCCCGAATGCTGTTCCGCAGTCAGGACATCCGCGAGACGGTCTACGACATCGTGGTCGCCGGCGCCGACGGCCGGCCGCTTTTGGCCCTCGACGGGCTCCACCTGGCGGTGATGGCGGCGGAACGGAGCCCGCCCGCATGAGCCTCGTCGTCCGTGAGAACGTGGGGCAGTCGCCGCATCGCCGTCGGTTGGCGGTGGCCGGTCACGTCGTGGATGTTTCCATCGCCGCCGTTCACCGTCACGACGGTCCGGAACCCGCCGCCGCGCGGGCGCTGGCCGAGGAACTGGCGGCGGTCCGCCTGCAGGCCGACCGCCGCGACCTGCGGATCGCCGCGCTCGCCCCGTCCGGCCGGCCGGTGCTCCTGGTCGCGGGCCGCGCGGCCGGCTTCGCCGTGTCGCTTTCCCACGTCGAAGGCCTCGTGGCGGCGGCCGTGACCTCGACGGCGGGCGTGGGCATCGACCTCGTGGATCCCGCCGAAGCCGGCCGCGGCCTCGACTTCTGGTTCACGCCCGAGGAACTGGCGCTCGAGCCCGACGAGGGTTTGCTGCGGGCCCGGCTCTGGGCCGCGAAGGAGGCCGCCTACAAGGCCGCTGCACTCGACGAGGAACTCCGGCCGCGGACGGTCTCGATCGAGTCGCTCGGGCTCCATGCCTTCACCTGGACGGCGCGGTCGGGCTTTGTGCGGGCCGCGGGCACGGGCCGCTTTCTCGCCGCGGGGCGTCACGTCGTCGCCGTCGCCGTCGCCACGAGCCGCGTCGCTACGGCGGCACCACTCGCGGCGGCCGCT
>CAMCPF010000197.1 GCA_945876515.1 Candidatus Kuenenia stuttgartensis | reverse complement strand
GGCGTGCAGACGGCGGAGGCCGAGTGGGCGTCGGTGAACCGCAGGCCCTCGGCCGCGAGCGCGTCGAGCCGGGGCATCCGCAGCTTGGAGTCCGGCCGATAGCAGCCGGGCTCCCCATAGCCCAAGTCGTCGAACAGCACGCAGACGATGTTGGGCTTCCGGCCGGCGGGAGCCGGTGTTGGGGTGGCGGCGGCCGATGCCAGCCCCGTGATCGGGAGGACGTCCGCGGCCGCCGCATCCCAGGCCGGTGTTCCCGCCACCCGGAAGAGTTCCCAGATCGCCTTCTTGCTGTGGGGCGTGGCGACGGAGTGCGGAGCGTTTCTCCAGAGGCCGAGCCGAAGGCCGCCTTCCTGGGCGTGATCGACATGCCGGTGATAGATGAACGCGTCCACCAGCGGCAGCCGGCGGCATCGCTCCCAGGCGTAGGCGAAGGCGGCGGCTTGAAGCGTTTCACCATCGGGTTCCAGCGGCGTGTGGAATCCCTGCTCTGAGAGGATCACCCGCCGCGGTTCGCCGTTGAATCGGAGCGCGGGGCGTTCCAGATGACGGCAGAGCACCTCCAGGTTCTTGAACGTGACCTTCGGAGACGCGTCGTCATCGGTCACCGTCTTGTCGGCCCAGGTGCGGGGATTGAACAGATCTTCCGGGTAGGGATGCCAGGCGACGTGCCAGTCGAGATCGGCCGTGAGCCCGGCGAAGGCATCGAGGTAGTCCCTGCCCGGCGTGGCCTGCTCCTCGCTGCTCCCCGCCGCGCGACTGGCCCAGTGGTGGTCGAAGGAGGCGTAGAGCCGGGCGTGTGCGGAGGCGGTGCGAACCGCGGCATGGATGATCCGAAAGGCTTGGGCATACTCCGCCGCGGCCTCGGCCAGCTGCTTGGGCCCCAGGTTCGACCAGCGCCAGTGGGAGTTGACCTCGTTGCCGACGATCCAGCCCCACACCCGGCCGCAGTCGGGCAGCGCCCCGCTCCAGCGGGCGGCGAGTTCCTGGGTGACCGCCTCGAGCCAGGCCCGGCCCTCGGGGGTTTTCGAGTCGAACGCGCCAACGGTGAAGCGACGGTCCCTGTCGGCGTCCGGATGGATCACGAGGGCATCGACGGCCGCATTCTCTGACGGATAGGCGATCATGATCAGGTACACCAGCACGCCCCGGTCGGAGAGCGGCTTGATCTGGGCGTCGAGTTGGGCGAGATAGTCCTGGTTAAAGCTGAACTCGTGGCCGTCCACCACGCGCCGCGGATTGCCCGGCTTCTTGTCCAGGTCCACGAGGGCGGTGAGGTTGACGTTGATTGCCGCGTGCTGGATGCCGAGCGCCAGCGCGTCGCCGATCAATTGCACCTGGAGGCCCTTGATCGACGTCGGGGTCGGAAACGGCGTGGGATCCTGGGCCGGGGCGGCGCACGCCGCCAGCAGTAGGCCGAGTGTCTTGAGCACACGGCGCGTCATGGCAAAATCTCCGGCCTCGGGCGTTGCCGGCTCCTCACGGAGGCGGCCCGTTGCCTGGCTGACCCCGACCGAGTCGGCCTCGTCGCGTGCGCGAACTCGCCAGCCACACCAGGAGGCGATGAATCATACCGGGATTCACCCGTTGTTGGGGCTGTCGCGGCCGCATTACATTTCTGGCCACGGGTGGCAGCGATTGCTCCACCGCAGCCCCCCGCCGCGAGCAACCGCTATGCAGTGTCACAAGGTGGACTACGAAATCCTCGGGTCGGAGATGCAGATCGTCGAGGTCGAGCTCGACCCGGGCGAGACGGTGGTGGCCGAGGCCGGGGCGATGAACTACATGGAGGACGGGATCGAGTTCACCGCCAAGATGGGCGACGGCTCGGATCCGGAGCAGGGCTTCTTCGGCAAGCTCGCCAGCGCCGGCAAGCGGGTGCTCGCGGGCGAGTCAATCTTCCTCACGCACTTCACGAACCGCGCCCCGGCCAAACGGCGGGTCGCCTTTGCCGCCCCGTTTCCCGGCAAGATCCTGGCCCTCGACCTGGCCAAGATCGGCAGTGGCCTCACCTGCCAGAAGGATTCGTTTCTGTGCGCGGCGCTCGGCACGAAGATCGGGATCGCGTTCCAGAAGCGGCTGGGCGCGGGCTTCTTCGGCGGCGAGGGCTTCATCCTCGAGAAGCTCGAGGGAGACGGCATGGCCTTCATCCACGCCGGCGGCCACGTGATCAAGAAGCAGCTCAAAGGAGAGAGCCTGCGGGTCGACACCGGCTGCGTCGTGGCTTTCACCCGGGGCATCGAGTTCGACATCGAGCGGGCCGGGGGCCTCAAGTCGATGATCTTCGGTGGCGAGGGGATGTTTCTGGCGACGCTCCGGGGCACGGGCACCGTGCTGCTTCAGAGCCTGCCGTTCTCGCGGCTGGCGGCCGAGGTGGTGGCCCACACGGGCATGGGCGGCAAGACCCGCGACGAGGGTTCGCCTATCGGCGGGCTGGCACGGATGTTCGAGTCGTCGTGACGTTTCGGGGGAGGGCAGCATGGTAAGGCGCGAAGCGGGCCCGATCGCGGGGCTCGTCATCGGTGGCCTGATGCTCGGCGGTGGATACTTCCTGACGTATCGCGTCGGCAAGCCGATCCGCGACAAGGCGGCCGCCAGCACGTCGTGGCCCGTCACCGACGGGCGGATCACCGGCTCGCGGGTCGAGCGGGTGAAGCAGAAGAAGGGGGGGACCACCTACACGGCCGACATCACCTACGAATACGCCCTCGACGGCCGCACGTTCGAGGGCGATCGCGTCTGGTTCGGTGACGACTATTCCGCCAGTGATGCGTCGGCCTTTCGCGCGGCGGTGGGCCGCTATCCCGTGGGTAGGGCGGTGAAGGTCCACTACGATCCGGCGGAGCCTGCCGAGAGCGTGCTCGAGCCCGGGACCACCTGGAGCGGATCGGCCCTGTACTTCATCGGCCTGGGCCTGATGACGCTCGGCGGCATTGTCACCCTGTCGGCCGCGGGCACCCTGCTACTCGTGACCCTGGCCCTGGCCGCGACGGTCGGCAGCCTGCTCGGTGGGCGGCGGGAGTCGCACGACGATTTCGGCCCGCGACTGGACGACCTCGCCCGCGACTTCGAACGCCCCGCGCCCCGGCCCCTCGGCGGCCGCCCTGACTCCGAGCGAGCCGACGACGACGGCATCGAGATCATCTGACGGGGCGGACGGCGTCCTTCAGATTCGGCCGGGCCAGGCGTTCCACCAGGTGCGGAACTGCTGCCACTGGGCTTCGAGGAAGGCCCGCTGACTGTCGGAGAGCGCGTCGGTGTCGTTGATTTGCCTGCCGTATTCCTCGTGGCCCTCGAGCACCATCAGGTGCTTGTAGTAGAGGACGAGGTCGGGCCCCTCGTCGTACTTCGAGAGCACGGCGAGCGCATCGGTGAGCTCGGCGGCCCGCGTGCGGGCGGTGACGTCGCCGGCCACCGCCGCGAGGCAGAGCTCCACTAGTCGCAGCACCGGGCCCGGCAGGGCGTTGCCCACGCCGGTGATCGCCCCCACCGCACCGCACCGCACGATCCCGTGAAACACCTGCGTGTCCACGCCCACCGTCAGTGAGAGGTCGGGATGGCCGCTGGTGATGTGCTCCGCGGCGTAGGTAAGCGACTCGGCCCCGCCAAACTCCTTGAAGCCGATCAGGTTTGGAAACTCGGCCCGGAGGTCGAAGAACAAGGGGGCCTTGGTCTCGAACCCGTAATACGGACTGTTGTAGATCACGGCCGGCAGGCCGGCGGCCGCCCGGAGGATGCCTGCAAAGTGGTGCCGCTGGGCGGCCGGCGACGTGCCCCGCGAGAGCACCCGCGGGATAACCATCAGCCCCGCCGCCCCGACCTTGCGGGCATGGGCCGCATGCTCGGCGGCGAGCCTGGGATTCTGTGCCCCCGTGCCCACGATCACGGGAACGCCAGCCGCCGCGAGCTTCGCGACGCCCTCCTGCCGCTGGGCGTCGGTGAGCAGCGGCCAGTCACCCATCGACCCGCAATAGATCACGGCGGACATGCCCGCCTTCATCAGGTCACGGCCGGTGGCGACGAGCGCGTCGAAGTCGGGCTCCCCGGCGGCGGTGCAGGGGGTCATCAGGGCCGGCATACAGCCGCGGAAGATGTTCATGGGTCTCAGGGATTCCAGCGGGGCAAACGAAATAGGTCGGGCCTGCCCATGCCATCTCGCCGGACGCTCGGTTCGGGCATCCTGCCCTTCGCTCGCTCGGAGGAAACCTCGCTCCGCAATCCTGCTGCGCTCGGTTTCCTACGCCGCTCGATCGGCACGGGCAATCCCTCCCGTCCCGTCGATGGGCACCTGGGTTGGGAGGAGCGGTCGCCCGGGATTATCCTTGAAAGTCCCTCCTCAAGGAAGCACCCATGCTCGTTCGCTCCGCCTCCCGCTTCGCCCTCGCGGCCTGCTCCTTCATCGGGTGTCAGTTCGCTGCTGCGGCGGTCGCAGCCGAAACCGCCGCCGACCGGCCGAACCTGGCCGGGCTCGTCAAGGCCACGGCCTCGAGCGAGCAGCCGGGCAACGTCGTCGAGGCCGCGATCGACGGCGACGAGAGCAGCCGGTGGTGTGCCGGGAGCGGCTCGGCGCCCCAGTGGTGGCGGGCCGACTTCGAGCAGCCCCAGCGGGTGGTGGCGGTGGAACTCGACTGGGAGTTTCCGGGCCGCGAGTATCGCTATGTGGTCGAGACCTCGCGGGATGGCTCCACATGGACGAAGGCGAGCGACGCTGAGCAGGGGGCCAAGAGTCCAGCCGTCCACGAACTGGCGACCGAGGCCGGCAGCGACGTGCGGGCGGTGCGGGTCACGTTTCTCGGCGGGCCTGGTTGGGCCAGCATCCGCGAGGTCCGGCTCGTGGCGCCCCCCGGCACCAAGGTGCCCAGTCTCCAGGCCGTGGCCCGCGAGAAGTTGATGGCGGGCCTCGCCCGCGAGGTCAAGCCGCCGCCCGGGTTCACCGGCACTCTGTTTGCCACGCCGGCCGAGGCCAACTATCCGGTGTTCGTGGCCGCGACGGCCGACGGCACGCTGTTCGTGTCGAGTGACGGAAATGGCTCGCTTGGCCGCGACCCCCACCGCGGCCGGATCCTCCGCCTGCGCGACACCGATGGCGACGGCGCGGCCGACGAGGTCAAGGAGTTCGTCGCCGACCTGGACTCGCCCCGCGGGCTCGTGTTCGTCGACGGCCGGCTCGTCGTGCTCCATCCGCCGCACGTGACCGCCTTTCGCGACGCTGATGGCGACGGAGTGGCCGAGGAGCAGGAACGGCTCGTGAGCGGCATCGCCTTTGACTACTCGAAGCGGCCCGCCGACCACACGAGCAACGGGCTGGCGCTCGGGATCGACGGCTGGATCTACGCCGCCATCGGTGACTTCGGGTTCATGGCGGCCGAGGGCCGCGACGGGCGGAAGCTCCAGCTTCGCGGTGGCGGGCTCGTGCGGTTTCGGCCCGACGGCTCGGGGCTCGACCTCTTCGCTCGCGGCACCCGCAACAACCTCGAGGCGGCCGTCGGCCCGCTGCTCGACATGATCGCCCGCGACAACACCAACGACGGCGGCGGCTGGAACGTGCGGCTCCATGCCTTCACTGGCCTCGAGGATCACGGCTACCCACGACGCTACATGCACTTCGCCGACGAGGTCGTGGCCCCGCTGGCCGACTACGGCGGCGGCTCCGGCACCGGTGCCTGCTGGATCGACGAGCCATGGATGCCGGCGGAACTGAACGACCAGCCCTACAGTTGCGACTGGGGCACCGGGAAGATCTATCGCCATCCGCTCACGGCCCGCGGCGCCGGCTACGAGGCCGGGCAGGAGCCGTTTCTGGAGATCAATCGGGCGACCGACCTCGATGTCGATGCCCTCGGCAACATCTATGCCGCAAGCTGGCGCGGCGGTGGCTTCAACTGGTCGGGCCGCGACGTGGGGTTCGTCGCGCGGCTGCGGCCCGAGGGGCTGGCGACGATCTCGCTGCCCGACGTGGAGCGGGCGACGGCGGCCGAACTCGTGGCTGTGCTCGCGGGCCCCAGCCACCGGCTCCGACTCGAGGC
>CAMCPF010000196.1 GCA_945876515.1 Candidatus Kuenenia stuttgartensis | reverse complement strand
CGTGTCCTTGACGCTCGGCAGCAGCGGCTCGACGTTCTCCTTGTGAAAGGCCTTGGCCCGGGCGTCGTGCCAGGTCTCCGTGGCGGCGTCCCACTTAAGATTCATCTGCTTGAGGGCGTTGGCGAGCTTGCTCGCCCCGCTCGACAGGTCTCCCACCCTCATGCGCCACCTCCCTCGGGGGCACCCTGAGCGGCCGCTGGAGCCGCTGTGGTCGACGCGACGGGCTGCTCGTCCAGTTGGCGGGTCACGTTCGCTCCGCCGCCCCCGCCGTCACCGGACGACTCGCCCGTGGGTGAGGCCACCTGCCGGTAGGCGTCGAGGGCCCGCAGCATCTTGTCGAGCTGGGCCATCGCCCGTGGGCAGTCCACGTCGATCACGTCGCGAAACCGCACCAGCCGCACGCAGGTTTCGCGAAACTGCTGTTGCACGACCGGCGTCCAGCGGCGGACGGCCTCGGCCTTCTGCTCGGCCCGGGCCAGCCGCTGCCGCGCCTTCTCCAGGGCCTTCTTCTCCTCGATGCAGGAAGGGGTGTTGTCGCCCACCTTCTTGAAGGTCCGGCAGTGCTCCAAGTCCTTGATCGCCTTGTTGACCAGGTCGCTCATTCGGCGGATCTCGGCCTTCCAGTAAGCGGCCCGATCGACGCAGATGTATTCCACGGCCCGCTGGCCCTGCATCTCGATTTCGGCCAGGGCCTGGCCTGTCTCATGCGCGAAGGAGGCGAACGCCGTCTTCACGAAGGCGAGCGTGTCGATCGACTTGACGTCGGCCTGCTGGCTCATGGCGGTTCCTTCCGGCGCTGGCCGGCCCTCGGGGTCAGCGTTGCTGCAGGTATTCCTCGACCCGCTCGGCCTTGCGGATCAGGTAGGGGACGTATTCGCCGGTTGATTCCGCGAACCGCTTGAACGTCGTCAGCTGGGCCTCGAACTCGGCGGCGAACTTCTGCTGCTCCTGATCGCGCCAGGAGGAGCCCAACTGGCCCAACTGCCGGTGCACCATCTGCATGTGGGCCAGCACCTCCTCGCTGAACTTCCGCAGGTTGCCCGCGAAGCGGCGAAGTTCGGCCGGATCGACGATCGCCTGTCCCATCTCGGTAGCCCCTCTTGCCCGGGAAAACCGGCGGCCGGACGCGCCGGTCGCCGCTCGCCTCATCCTACCGCGAAATCCGCCCCCGTGGACACCGGTCGCTCCCACCTGGCCGCACGCCGCGTACACTCCTGCCATCGCCCCGATTTCCAGTTCGCTCGAGAGGTTGTATGTCCCGCCCCGCCGCCCCCCATGCCGCTTCCGGCTCCGCCGTGGAGACGTCCACCCGACCGGCCTCGGGCTGGCACGTCAGTCATTTGTTCTATGCCTTCGATCGTGAGCGGCTCTCCAGCCTCAGCCAGACCGAGCGGAACGCCGGGGCTGCGGCCTTCGCCGCCACGCTCGCTCCGGCCGCCCCCGGGGCACCCACCAGACTCCAGACCTGGGTCGTCGCCGGCCACAAGGCCGACTTCGGCGTCGTCGTCATGGATCCCGAACCGCTGGCCGTCGACGCCGTGCACCAGCGACTCCTGGCCGGCCCGCTCGGGGTCGCGCTCGTCCCCACCGCCTCGTTCGTGGGCCTCACCGAGGTGAGCGAATATGTGCCCACCGTCGAGCAATACGCCGAGCGACTGGTCGCCGAGGGCGAACAGCGCGACAGTCCCGCCTTTAGCGCCAAGGTGCAGGGCTACGCGGCCCGCGAGCCTGCGATGCGGCAGGCCCGGCTGGAGCCCGAACTCCCACCCTGGCCCAACGCCTGCTTCTACCCCATGAACAAGAAGCGGAAGGTCGGGGAAAACTGGTTCACGCTCCCCTTCGCGTAGCGGCGCCGACTGATGGCCGAACATGCCAAGTCGGGGATGACCTTCGGTGGCCGCGTCACCCAACTGATCACCGTGTCCGTCGGTCTCGACGACTGGGAATGGGGCGTGACGCTCTGGGCCCGGCGGCCCGACTGGCTCAAAGAAATCGTCTACACCATGCGGTTCGACGAGGCGAGCGCCCGCTACGCCGAGTTCGGCCCCTTCTACACGGGCTACGTCGCAACTCCGGCCGAGATCCTGGCACACTGCCGCGTGTCCTCGGGCGTCTGAGCCCCGCCCCGCGGGCCGTCACTTCACCGGTGTGAGGATCAGTTCGACTGCGGTGCCCGCCGGCGGGACGCGACCCTCGAAGGCCTGGAACAGCAATGCCTCGTTGGCATCGCTGCTCTCGATCGGCAGATCGAGCATGGCGCCCGGAAAGTTCGACACGCAGATCATGTCGCCGCCGTCGGCCTGGTAGTGCTCGGTTCCGTCGGCGGGATCCCGCCAGAAGCCGCTGCCGGCGAACACCCAGTCGGCGGCGAGCGGCTCGCCGGTCTTCGTGTTGCGGATCAGTTCCTGGGCAGGCCGCTCCTGCCACGCGCCGTCCACATCCTTCCAGCGGACGAACACGGCCACCTGCGGGCCCTTGGCCGGCACATACTCCGGATCGAACGAGACGGGGTTGCCCGGCTCGAGGCCGATCGCAAGCAGGCCCGCGTGCACCAACCGGGCCGGGCAGAGCGTGGCCACGATCGCCTCATGCTCTTTCGAGCCCTTGGGGCAGGCGAAGACCTCGATCTCACCCTCGGCCAGCGCGATTCGGCCCCCGACCACCACCCGCTTGCCGGGCAGATCGAGCCAGATCTCGTCCGTCTGCGACAACCGCCGCAACTCCGGGTGGGCGTCGGGGCGGCTCGGCGCGGCCGCCACCGCCGCGGGAGGCTCCGGATCGGCGGCCCCGGCCACCGCAACGGCGAGCTGCATGGCCGCAGTCACCACGACCGATATCCACCTGCCGAAGCTGGCCGACGGCAAGGCTGGTGTCATCGCAGGCTCCCGGTATGGATCATGGCTGGCGTCTTGCCCCTCGGGTAGCATACCCGGAGATTTGCCGGCCAGTCCTCGCTCGATCCCGACCCCCGCGCACCATCCCATGCCCACCCAGTCGCGACCGGACTCCCGAAGCCACAAGCGGTCGAAGACGGCTTCCGCTCCCCGCACCGAGGTCTCGCCCGCCCCGACCGAGTCCGCCGCTGACCGGAACAGCAGCGTTGGGCCCGAGACCGCCCAACCGCCGACGCCGCCGTCGCCCACGCCCCGTGTGCGGCGAAGTGCCGCGGCTCGCAGCATTCGCCTGGCGGCCGACTTGGCCGGCACGCTCGAGATCCGCGATCGGCTCCGGCGGTTAGCCGACCGAGTCGGCAAGGGCGCCGGCGATCCCCAGCGGGCCGAGTTTATCGAGGCGGCAATCGCCGACTGCCTCGAGGAACCGCGATCCGCCCCGGCCGCCGATCGCTGGCTGGCCTGCGAGGCGGCCACCTGGGCGCTGGCGTGGATGGCGCGGGCCCGGCGTGCCGGCGGCTCGGCCGGCGGCCTCCTCGAGCGGCTCGTCGGTGAGGCCCGAGCGGCGGAGCCCTTGCTCGTCGATGGCGACACGCTCCCCGCCCGCTTCGTCGTGACCCTGGCCCGGCTGTTTCGTGACATCGAGGCCTGTCGCCGACTGGAGCTGACCGCGACCACGGCCGTTGCGGGGGAGATCGAACGGCTCACGTCGGCGGACGGCGTGGTCAGCGTCGCCGGCAGCGGCGGGATGGTCGAACGGGTGACCCGCTGGACGACGCTCCGCGAGCTTGCGGCCGCCACCGGAGAACCGGCCTGGGGCGAGGCGACCGAACGCCGCTGGCGTGAGGCGGCCACCAACGCCGTCCGCCTGCTCGGCGACGACGGCCGGCGGCTCGCCACCGCGGGCTTGATGCCAGCGCGATTCACCGCACCGCTGCTCGACGCGGTGGCCGGGCTCGGCGGACGGCAGAAGCGGGCCGCGGAGGCCGTGCGCAGCCGCCGGGCGGCCGGCGGCAAGCCGCACCGCTGCATTCGCCGCGACCTCCACGACGCCGCCGCCGCCGTCGCGATCATGCGTTCCGGCTGGGAGCGGGGCGCGCTGCGGGTACTCGTCGATTACCGCCAGGCAGTTCCCCACCTGGAGATTGCCGCGGGCGACCGGCTCCTCGCGGACGGCCCGTGGCAGTGGAGCGTGTTCGATGGGGGGACGGCAGTCGAAGCCGAGGGCCCGTGGACGGCATCGTGCTGGGAATCCGACCGCCAGGCGACGTTTCTCGAGATCACCGCCCCGCTGGCAGGTGGCAGGCAGTTCGAGCGGCAGGTGGTGCTGCTGCCCCGTGACAAGGTGGTGATCCTGGCGGATGCCGTGACCACGCCCTCCGCCGCCGCCCCGTCGGGAGCCGCAGCCGCCCCCAACGGTCGCCATACCGCTGACCACCAGCCGGCCTCGCTCCGATATCGCTCGGCGGTTCGGCTCGCGCCGGGCCTCGAGGCCGAGCCGGCCGAGGAGACCCGCGAGGCGCTCGTGTTCGACACCCGGATGCGGGCGATGGCGTTGCCGCTGGCGCTGCCCGAGTGGCGGGTCGGTCGCGGCGGCAGCCTCGAGACCGCGGCCGACGGCCTGGCCCTCGCCCAGGAGACGGCGGGCGGGCGGCTGTACGCCCCGCTGTGGCTCGATTGTGACGCCGACCGCATCGGCAAGCCGCTTACCTGGCGGCAGCTCACCGTGGCCGACACCCGAATCAACCTGCCGGCCTGGCAGGCCGCCGGGTTCCGCGTGCAGGTGGGCCAGGAGCAGTGGCTGCTCTACCGGTCTCTCGACGCCCCTCGGAATCGCACCCTGCTCGGCTGCAACGTGTCGTGTGAGTTTCTCGTCGGCCGGGTCCGCCCCCGCGGCACCGTCAAGCGGGTGCTGGAGATCCAGTGAGCGTGACCGACGGCGATCCGGGTGACGAGCGTGGGCCGCGTCAGCGGATCGCCGACAACGTCGCCCGGGTCCGCGACGGAATCGCCGCCGCCTGCCGACGGGCAGGGCGATCGCCCGCAAGCGTGACGCTCGTGGCCGTCACGAAGTATGTCTCCGCCGACCTGACGCAGCTCGTCCTCGAGGCGGGCGTGACCGACCTGGCGGAGAGCCGCCCGCAGGCGCTGTGGGGAAAGGCGGAGGCGCTGGCCACGGTGCTGCCCCCGCCCCGCTGGCACCTCGTAGGCCACCTCCAGCGCAACAAACTTCAGCGCACCCTGCCGCTTCTGGCGATGCTGCAGACGCTCGACAGCCTGCGGCTCCTGCACGGCATCCAGGCCGAGGCGGACCGCCTGCCGGTGGATGAACGGGTTCGGCGCGACGTGCTCGTCGAGGTGAACCTGACCGACGATCCGGGCCGCTCGGGCGTCGCGCTTGCCGACGTGCCGGCCCTGGTGCGGGCGGCAGCCGAGGCGCCGGCCGTTCAACTCCGCGGGCTGATGGGCATGGCCGGGCATCCCGATGCCGAGGCTGCCGACGCCCGCCGCGACTTCGCCCGCTTGCGAACGCTCCGCGACGAGCTCGCGGCCACGCTGCCCGACCCCACCATGCTGGCCGAACTGTCGATGGGAATGAGCGGCGACTTCGAGGCGGGAATCCTCGAGGGCGCGACGCTGGTGCGGATCGGATCGGCTCTCTTCGAGGGGCTGACGTAGCGACGCCGCTACTCCACCCGCACTTCCAGAATCTCGTACTTCAGCGTGCCGGCCGGCACGTCGATCGCGACCAACTCCCCTACCTTGCGGCCCAGGAAACCCTGAGCCAGCGGACTGGCGACGTTGATGCGGCCCGCGTCGAAGTCCTCCTCGCCGGCGCCGACGAGTACATACTCCTCCTCGTCGCCGAACTTCAGGTCCTTGACACGGATCGTGGCCCCGAAGACGACCTCGCCAGTCGCCTCCTTCGGCCGCTCGACGATCACGGCCCGGGCGAGCTTGTCGCGGAGCAGGTTGATCTTGGCCTGCAACATGCCCTGGCTCTCGCGGGCACCGTGATACTCGGCGTTCTCGCTCAAATCGCCCTCACTGCGGGCAGCAGCCACCCGCTGGGCCAGTTTCGGCATTTCCACGGTCTCGAGTTCGTCCACCTCGGCTTTCATCTTGTCGTAGCCGGACCTGGTCA
>CAMCPF010000195.1 GCA_945876515.1 Candidatus Kuenenia stuttgartensis | reverse complement strand
CGCTCCGCACCGCGGCCTACATGCTCGGCGTGGGACGCGTCGCGAAGGCCACGGTCTTGGGCGGCGTGGCCTAGGTTACGCCACGACCTCGGTAACGCCCGTGCGCCACGTCGTGGGTGACGCAGGCTCGGGGCTGCCGGTCCCCGTCGCCCGGACGCTCGCTGCGGCCATCCATGGCCTCCGCTCGCTCGATGCTGGCCGCGCTTTCGGCATCCTGCCTGCGCTTGGCAGCAACGCCGGCTCCGGGGAACCGGCAGCCCCGAGCCGTCCAACATGCGCAGGAGACTAAACCCATTCCGCGACACGCCCCTGATTCGTCAGAACGAACGCCGCGCGCCGCAACGCGCACGAACACGGCCGCCTGGAGGTGCGGCCGGCGGCAGCGGCCGAAGGCCGGAGTGCCGCGAAGGCTGCAGGGGGCAGGGATGCCCCTGCAGCCGTAAAGAATCTCGCGGGATGGGCAACACCGACCCACGCACCGGGTGGCCTCACGAAGCCCGATCCCGAAAGCCCGCCCTACCACTCGCCCCGTAGCCAGTCGGCGATCAGGCCGATCTGCTCGTTGGTCAGCCGAGGCACGGAGCCCTCGGCCGCCTTGCCGAAGCTCGGCATCCGGTCGTTGGTGTCGCCGTAGAACCGCTCGTGGGTCGGGTCGGCGATGATGCCCACCAGCCACTCGCGGCCGCCCCAGCCGGTCAGGTCGCAGGCGGTGCCGAGGTCCGTGCCGTTGTCACGGAAGCGGTGGCATGAGCCACATCGCTCGTCGCTGGCCACGAGCTCGCGGCCGCGGGCGACGGTCGCGGCCGGTGCCTGCGGGTCGCCGTGGCCGGCCTCGGCCGCCATGGCGGCGATCACGGCCTCGATGTCGGCGGGCTTCCAGGAGTCGGCGTCCTGCAGGTCGTTCTGGACGAAGCTCACCATGTCGCCGTCCTTGTGCGCGGTGTTGCCAAAGTAGGCCGGGCCGGCCACCTGGTCGGGGTCGAGGAGCCCCTTCATCCAGGCGGCCGTGCCGAAGGCGTGGAGGTTCGCGGCCGACGACTTGGCGAGGATCGTCGCGGCCTCGGGGGCCGCCGGATCGACGTGGGCATGGCAGCTCGCGCAGTGCTGGGCGAAGAGCCGCGGGCCCTGAGAGAGTGGATCGCGGCGGACCAGCTCGAGGGCGCCGCCGGGGGGAATCCGCTCGGGCCGGCCGGCGAGTTCTGCGGCTCGCGCGGCGTCGGCCCGGGCCGTCTTCACCGCGGCGAGGAAGGCCTCCGAACGTCGGATCTTCTCGACCGTGTGAAACTGGCCCGCGATCGCCGCGGCCTTGGCCTGGTCGCCGCCGACGGCCGCCAGGAGCTTCGCCTCATCGCCTCCCGTCTCGTCGAAGAGCTTCGCCGCCTCGGCCACCTTCGCCTTGTCGGCCCACAACGAATAGTAGTCTTCGTCGAGGGCCAGGCCCGTCAGCACGGCCACGCCGGCCATGATCCCGAGCGTAAACGCCACGTTGAACCGGTGGCCGAGCTTCCAGTTGCCGAGGATCGGCATCAGGAACATCACGCCCATGATGAGCCCCGGCACCAGGATCGCGCCCAGGAACTCACCGGTCGCGCCCCAGCCCTCGAAGACCTTCAGGAACTGGAACAGAAACAGGAAGTACCACTCTGGCCGGGCGGCGGCGTAGGGCTGCGAGGGGTCGGCCGGAGCGCCGAGCTCAGCCCCCGCGTGGCCCCAATCGACCTCCCCGCCGGCGAGCATCGTGCGGGCGGCCGGCACCAGGATCACGCCGAGCACCACCGCCATCACCGCCAGCATCGCCACGACGTCCTTGAGCAACTGATCCGGCCAGAACATCCCGTCGGGCCGGGTGATGGGCTGCCTGGCATGGAGGCCGTGCTTGCGGAAGAGCGCCAGGTGCACCACGAGAAACAGCACCAGCGTGGCCGGCAGGAAGCCCGCGTGGAGGGCGAAGAACCGGGTCAGCGTCTGGTGGCCGTAGTCGGGGCCGCCGACGACGAGTTTCTGGAGCGACGGCCCGATCACGGGCACGATCCCGGCCAGGTTCGTGGCCACGCGTGTGGCCCAGTAGCCCTTCTGATCCCAGGGCAGGAGGTAGCCCGTCAGCGCCATGCCGAGCACCAGCATCATGAGCACGAGGCCGAGCCAGAAGTTCACCTCGCGGGGCGCCTTGTAGGCTCCGTCGATCACCACCTGCAGGAGATGGAGCGCGAGCAGCACCACCATCGCCTGGGCCATGAAGTGGTGGATGCCGCGGAGCAGCCAGCCACCGCTCATCTCGTGCTGGATGTACCAGACGCTCTCCCAGGCCGTCTGGGCGCTGGCCGAGTAACTCGCCCAGAGGAACAGCCCCGTGATGACCTGCGTCATGAAGGCGAACACCAGCGTGCTGCCCCAGACGTACCGCCAGCGGGCCCCACCCGGTACCCGCTCGTAGAGGGCCTCGTGCACGAGCCCCCGCCAGCCGGTGCGGTCGTCCAGAAAATCGGCGAGCCGCCTGAGCGGGCCGCCGCGACCGTCACTCGGCTGGCTCATATGCTGGCCTCCTTGGCCGCAATGCCCGTGCGGAAGTTCTCCCACTTGACGGCCACCTCGCCGTTTTCGCCCACGCGGCACTCGAGCGCGTCCATCGGCCGGGGCGACGGGCTTGGCTGCACGATCCCGCCGTCGAGCGTGAAGGTGGAGTTGTGGCAGGGGCAGCGGAAGCACCGCGTGCCCTCGAGCTCGATGAAGCATCCGGCATGCGGGCAGGTGGCCGTCAGGGCCTCGACCTCCCGGGAGCCCTTGTCCCGGCGCAGGTAGACCGCCCCGATCGGCTCGCGGGGGAACCCCGTCCAGGCATCGACGCGGTCGGCGATCACCGCGAACTGTCGGGGGACGCCGTCGTCGGGGATCGCAGCGAGATCGGTCACCGGCAGAAACGCGGCCGCCGCCCCCTTCCGCCGCAGCGGATCGAGAAAGGCCCACACCCCCGCCGCCACCGGCGCGAGCGTGGCGATCCCGCCACAGGCCACCGCAGCCACCTTGGCGAGGAAGCCGCGGCGGGAATCACTGGGTTCGATTCTCATTGCGATGCTCTCAGTGACGCTGCTGGCCGCCGACTCCGGAATCGTAACCGGGCGAGAGTTGGGCAGGAAGTAGAACGTCAACTGTGGGCTCGGGGCTGCCCACGCCCCGTCGCCGGACGTTCGCTTCGGCCCTCCAGGCCTCCGCTCACTCCATGCTGGCTGCGCTTCGCCATCCCTCGCTTCGCTTGCCAACAAGGCCGGCTCTCGGAGCATGGGCAGCCCCTCGCGGCAACCCTTTCCATGATTGATCGGGGCACCGGCGAGCAAGGTCGTGAGCCGGCTCTAACCCGCCCGCGTCATCCACGCCTCGTCCACCGCGGCCCGCACCTTGTCGTGGACCGCCTCGAACGGCCCGTCGATGATCGCGCCGGCCGCCGCTCGGTGGCCGCCGCCACCAAACCGTCCGGCAAGCGCGCTGCAGTCCACCGGCCCGCGACTGCGAAAGCTCACCTTGATCCGGCCGTCGGGCTGCTCGATCAGGATCGCCGCCACCTCCGTGCCCTTGACCGCGAGCGTGAGGTTGATCAGGTCTTCGGTGTCGGCCGGAATGGCCCCCACTTCCTTGATGTCCTGCTGCCGGACCTGGGAGAAGATCACCCGGCCGTCGTGGGCCGTGGTCGCGCCGGCCAGCGTGCGACCCACGAGGTGGAGCCGTGAGAGCGAGTCCTGCTCGAAGAGTTCGCGGTAGATCGCCGGCGGGCTCGCACCCGCATCGACCAGCCGGCCGGCGATCCGGAAGCTCTCGCCGGAGACGCTCGGAAACCGGAAGCCGCCGGTGTCGGTGGAGAGCCCGGCATAGAGGGGCGTGGCGATCGCCTCGGTCAGCGGCACCTTCAGCCGGAGACCGATCTCATACACGATCCGGGCAGTCGCCTCGGCGGAAGTGTCCTTGAACCACAGGTCGCAAAGGTCGTCTTCGCTGACGTGGTGGTCGATCACGAGCACCCTGTCCCGCATGCCCTTGGCGACGTCGCCCATGGCACCGAGTTGAGCCCAGGCGCTCGTGTCGAGCACGATCAGCAGGTCGCGGTCGGCGAGGTCTGCGGGCTTCACGCCCCCGGCCAGCGATTCGAGCCGGTGCTGGGGATCGATCCAGGCCAGGTTCTGGGGCGTGGCCTGGGCGTTGACGATCCGCACATCCTTGCCGAGCGCCCAAAGGATCCCGGCCATGCCGAGCTCGCTGCCGAGGGCGTCGCAGTCGGGGCGGACGTGGCTCGTGAGCACGAACCGCTGGCGGCTCCGGAGCAGGTCGAGCAGGCTGGCCCAGTCGAGTCGCATCATGTCTCCCGTGAGGGTGCAGGCCCGCCGGACGCGATCGTCACGGCCCGGGCCACGTCGTCGGCCAGTTGGCTCTTGAGCTCTTCGACCGAACCAAACCGCCGAGTCTCACGCAGCCGCTCGAGGAAGTCAACGTCGAGCACGCGGCCGTAGCAGTCGCCCGCGAAGCCGACGAGGTGGGCCTCGACCGTGGGCGTGGTGGTCTCGAAGGTCGGGCTCGTGCCGATGTTGACCGCGGCCGGAAACCAGGCGCGGGAAGGCCGGTCGCCGGCCAGTCTGGCCCGAGCCGCGTACACGCCGGCCGCCGGCACCAGCGTGGCGATCCCGCCGAGGTTGGCCGTGGGGAATCCCAGGCCCGCACCCCGCCTGGCACCCGGCTCGACCGTGCCAGTGAGGCGATAGGGCGCCGTCGCGAGCGTTGCCGCGGCCGCCACGTCACCGGCCGCAAGCAGCGTCCGTAACCGGGAGCTCGAGACCGTCTCCCCGCCGATGCGGACCGCGGGCACCACCTCGACCGTCGCCCCTTCGGCGGCTGCCAGGTGCGCAAGCATGGCGACGTCGCCAGCCCGGCCCGCACCGAACCGGAAGTCCTGTCCTTCGACGAACGCCACGCCCCCCAGCCTGTCGCGGAGAATGCGGGCGAAGAACTCCTCGGCCGAGAGGGCGACGAAGGCGGCGTCGGTGGGCTGGACGAGCACCGCGTCGAGCCCGAGCGCCAGAAGCAGGTCGGCGCGGCGGGCCGGCGTGGTGAGCGGAGCCGGCGCCAGCCCGGGCCGCAGGAGGCTCGCTGGATGCGGATCGAACGTCAGGGCGACGGCGGGCACGCCCAGGACTTCGGCGGCAGCCACGAGTCGGCTGGCGATCGCCGCGTGCCCGAGGTGGACGCCGTCGAAGTTGCCGACCGCGACGGCCGCTCTGGCCAACGGCGGCGTGCAGGCCGGGGAACCGAAAACGAGCGGAGCTGGGAGCGGCACGGCGTCGGGCGGGGCGGCGCGGGCGAAGAAATCCGATCGCGGCAGTGTAGTCGATCGGATGTATCATGATGATCCCGCAGTCAGGAATGCCGCCGTGGATCACGAGCACGACGAACGCCAGATCTGGCTCTCTCCCGATATGGCCTGCCGACTGGCGGCCATCGACATCGGCTCCAACAGTGTCCGGCTGTTCGTGGCCGAGGCCCTCCGCGGGGGCACCTACCGGATTCTGGACGAGGAGCGGGAGCCCACCCGGCTGGGTCGGAGCGTGTCGGCCGAGGGGCGGCTGGACGAGGAGACGATGGACCGCACGGTGGCGGCGCTCCGCAGCTTCAAGGAGATCGCAGCCGGTTATCAGGTGACGGCCCTGCGGACGATCGCCACCTGCGCGGTCCGCGAGGCCCGGAACGGGCCCGAGTTCTGCCGCCGCGTCCGCGAGCAGGTGGGGCTCGAGGTGGAGGTGATCTCGGGCGAGCGGGAGGCGCGGCTGGCGTTCTCCAGCGTGCAACACGCCTTCGACCTCACGGGCCGCAACGTCGTGATGGCCGACATCGGCGGCGGCAGCACGGAGATCGTGTTCGCCACGGGCAACCTGATCGAGTCGATCTTCTCCACGCCCCTCGGTGCCGTCCGCCTCACGGAGCAGTTCGGGCTCGGCGAAGGGGCCGATCCGGCCGGCTTTCAACGCGGGCTGGCCGACCTCGACGCCGCGATCGCAGCCGTCCTCAAGAAG
>CAMCPF010000194.1 GCA_945876515.1 Candidatus Kuenenia stuttgartensis | reverse complement strand
TGCGCTTCGCCATCCTGGCTTCGCTTGCCGCCAAGGCCGGCTCACGGGGCACGGGCGACCCCGAGCCTGCGCCGATCGGGTGGTCTATGATGCCGCGAAAGGTGGATTTCCATGAATCTCCGCAGTCTGTGTTCACTGTGGTTCGGGGTGCGGGCTCCCGTGACCCGGACGCAGTACATCGCCACCGGCCTCGGCCTCGCGGTCTTCAAGTACGCCGTCGAGGCGGGCGTGATCCGGGCACTCACCGGCAATTGGCTCACGCCGCTCGACTTCCTCAATCCCTCGCTCGCCGCGCGGCAGGCGGCACTTGTGGGGGGACCTGAATGGCTGGGCTGGGCGCTCTTCGCCTGGAACCTTCCCTTCATCTGGATCGCGCTCTCGATGAGCGTGCGCCGGGCCACCGGGGCCGGGCTGCCGCCCTGGCTGGGCCTGGCGGTGCTCGTGCCGCTGGCCGGGCTTGCCGTGATGCTCGGCCTGTGCCTCGACCGCCACGATCAGCCCGGGAACTGGCGGCCCCTGCCCGGCCATGAGTTGCCCCCCGAGGCGTCTGGCCGTCTGACCGCCCTCAAGGCCGTCGGGGCGGCGCTCGCCGTCGGCATCGTGATGCTCGTGCTCTGCGTTTACCTGTTGGAGTCATACGGTGCCGCGCTGTTCTTGGCGACACCGCTGGTGATGGGCACCGTGGCCGGCTTCCTCTTCAACCAGCCGTCGGCCCGGTCACTCGCCTCGACCGTCGGCCTCGCGACGGTCGTGATGCTGGCCGCGGCGCTCGTGCTGCTCGCCTTCGCGCTCGAGGGGCTGATCTGCATCGCAATGGCGGCGCCGATCGCGGCCCCGCTCGGCGTCCTGGGGGCGATCCTGGGTCGAGCGGTGGCCCGGGCGGCCGGCCCGCGGCCGGTGCCGTTGCTGCCGCTCGTGCTCGCGCTGCCGCTGGTCGCCGGAGCCGAGCGGCTGGCCGGCGGCCCTGAACCCGAATACTGCGTGTTCACGAGCGTCGAGGTCGCTGCTCCGCCCGAAGCCGTCTGGCCCCACGTCGTGTCGTTCCCCGACCTGCCGGAGCCGACCGAGTGGTTCTTCCGCTGCGGCATCGCCTGCCCGGTGCGGGCCCGGATCGAGGGGCAGGGCGTGGGCGCGATCCGTCACTGCGAGTTCACCACTGGCGACTTCGTGGAGCCGATCACCGTCTGGGACGAGCCGCGCCGGCTGGCGTTCGACGTCGTGGGCCAGCCCGATCCGATGACCGAACTCTCGTTCTGGCGGCACGTGCACCCGCCGCACCTCTCCGAGCAGTCGCTCAAGAGCCGCCGCGGGGAGTTTCGGCTCGTGGATGTGGGCGGCGGCCGGACACGGCTCGAGGGCCGCACCTGGTACACCTTCGCCATGCACCCGCAGGCCTACTGGACCCTGTGGAGCGACCTCGCGATCCACAAGATCCATCGCCGCGTGCTCGCGCACGTGAAGCAACTTGCCGAGTCGGAGTGAGCGGCCGGACCGGTGTCAGGCCGGCAGGTCGTCCCACATCGGGCACCAGAGCGGCTGCCGGGGGAAGAGCTGCGCGGCGAGCTTGAGAGCCATCTGGGTCGATGGCTCCATCCGCCCCGCCGCCACCGCTTCCACCGGGTCGCACTGGCCGAGCAAGAGCCGCGCAAGCTCGTCGTCGCTGAGCTTCAAATAACTGCGGCCGATCCGGCCCGGATGCACCGTCGCCTGCTGTGACCCCTTCGCCTCGCCCTTGCCCTCGGCCACGATCACCGAGCCGCGGAAGGAGGGGGCGTCGAGGCCCAACTCGACCGTCTCGCGGATGCCCGCCGCGGCCACCCGCTCGGCCACCGCCGGCGCAACGGCCTCGAAGAGCACCTGCGGCTTGAACACCTTGGCCACGATCATCCGGTCGCCCTGGGCGACCCGGCCGTCGCCCCCGGCCACCGCGGCATGCAGCGGGTCGGCGGCGCTCGATTCGTAGATGATTTCCTGCCGGTCGTTCTCGATCGCCTCGGCGCAGACTCGGGCCAGGATCTCCCGCTCGAGCCCGGCGAACGCGGGATCGGCCATGACCTCGAGCACGCGGTTGCCCGACTGGATGCAGTAGCCCACGATTCGGGCGCTCGACTCGTGGAGCTCGTAGCGGTCCTGACCGACGAGGGCCACCAGGATCGAATCGAACGCGCTGCGGCTCACGAGCCAGCGGCCATAGTTCTCGTCGCGGTCCAAAGGTCCGACGAAGCGACGGGCGTTTTGGCCATAGATCCGCAGGATCGCCGGCAACTCGACATGCCGCCACTGCCGCATGGTCACCGCGTCGCCCGCGCGGCGCGGGCCTTCGAGCAGGCGGGCCATGATCTCGGTGGGTCGGCCCGGCGTAGCGCAATCGCGGCCGAGCACACTCCAGCCGAGCTCGTGGAAGGAGGCGGCGATCCTGGTGCGGGACAGGGCGAGCACCGCGCCAGTCTGCCGCATCCGATCCTCGGCCGCCTTGACGAGCCGCTGACCATGGCCCGCGCCGCGGCACTCGGGCAGCACGGCGACGCGATCCACGACCGCTCCCGGCAGAGTGGCCGATCCCACAACGAGGCTCCGGGGCACGATCTCGGAATGGCCCACGATCCGGCCGCCGAGCCGGGCCACGAGCCGGTTGGCCGAGTCGTGTTCCGGATGATCGACGGCGGCGTGGAACTCCGCCCGGGTCGGCGGGGCCGGCAGCCCGGCGAGCAGTTGCAGGATCTCGCTCTGTTCGCCCGCCCGGGCCGGGGAGATCTGACATTCCTCGAGCATCCAGGCCGGTGGCGTGAACGGCTCGACCGGGTGATGGGGGAGGTGGTGGATCGGCGCCCGCCGAACCTGCGAGCGGCGGCGGATCACCCGGCTGGAGGGGCGAATCTCCACCGTCTCGACGACGTGCCCAGCGGCTCCAGCGGCCGATTCAGACCGTTTTTTCGCCGCTCTGGTGTCGGCTGAGGCGGTCGAGCGGGCCAGCCTCACGGCGGCGACGCCATCCTGCGAGGCCGCCGCCGACCGGTTCGCAGGCCGGCGTTTGGAGCCCGGTTCCGCGACAGCGGTGCTGCCTGCGGCGGACCGAACCTTGAGCCGCGGCTTCGAGGCTTGCTTGGTCGATTTTTTGGCGGTGTGCGGGCCGCGGGACTCCGATCGGGCCGCAGGCCGCGAGGCCGACCGTTGCGGCGGTCGGCAGGAGAGAGAACGCTTGTGACACCGGCTCGGGGAACGGTCCACCCGATGCATGATGCCTCCTTTCCCTGGAGTGGCAAATGCAATCCGTTGGCCACCAAGATAGGCGGTCGGTCAGCCGTTTTCCAGTAGGAGGAAGGAACGCAGCGTCTTTTCCGAGAAAAAACACCAAGGATGCGTTCTTGCTCCCAGGACGCCTTGGGCCTTGACGGACGCCGCCAAGACCGGAGCCCGAGCCGCGAGGGAACGGACCTCGGCTATCAAGGAGGCGGCCAACTGGCCATTGGCCGCGCGGATCTCCTGGCAACGGCGGCGGGCCAGGGCAGGGGTGGGCACCGTCTCGATCCAGTGCCGCTTCGCCGCCACCAGGCGCTGGGCTTCGCCGGGCAGGTCGCCGACGTCTGGCAGGTGCTTCTCGGGATGGTAGGCGATGTCGCGGAGGGTGCGGTTCACCGCCGCCAGATCGGCCCTTGGGTCGGCCGTGTCGAAGCCGGGGAACACGCCCTCCAGCGGCAGCCGCAGCGTGCCCGAGACCAGCGCGTGCCGAGGCGGATCGGAGCCGACCAGCCGCCGCACGATGTCGTCGGTGAGCGTGTCGTAGGCCGCGCCGCCGATGCCATGCACGAACACGTCGGCGAAGAGCAGCCGCGCGATCAGCGTGGTGACCAGCGCCCGGGGCCGCAGCCGGATCCCGTGCTCCTCCATCCGGGACAGTGCGTCGATCCATTTGGAGGGGGAGGTGTCGGGGGCGATCGGCAGCTCCACCCGCACGGTCTCCATGTCGGAGAGGGCCAGCGCCCCCGGCGCGGTACTTGCATACACCCGCCGCCGCCGTGGATCCTCTTTCGACCACAGCCACCAGGGCACCTCGATCCACTCCCCCGCCGCGTCGTGCCGCACGGCCAGATCGGGCATCGGCCGGCCCCGGCCACGGACTCTCCGAGCCCGGCGATGCGAGGCGAGCGCCGCGTTGTAGGCCTCGTGGAGCGCGTGGCAGTGGGCCAAGAGCCAGCCGGTGAACACCATCACCGTCGGCAGCTTGACGAGTTCTCCCACCGGCAGCTCGAGAGTTTCGAGGCCGAACCGCTCCTCGACGATGTGCCGTGCCTGCGCGATGGCCAGGCCGAGGCGGTGGCTCTCGCGGGCCCGATCCACGACCAGCGGCCAGAACCGTCGCAGGATCGCGTCGGGCACCAGCGGCGCGAGCAGCGCCGAGGCCCGCTCCCCGAACGACTCGAGACACGCCTGATCCAGGATCGGCCGCTCCTCCCAGGCCATCTCGGGCGCCTGGGCGTCGAAGGGCACCGGTTCCAGCCGGGCGTCGGCGGGCGTGCCCACCGGCACGTCGATCGCTGCGCGGCCGCAGCGGTCGCTGTCGATGACGAGGTTGATGGCCGTGCCCCCCACCTGCCGCGCGTAGGCGTCGAGCACCGCGTTCTTGAGCCACACACCCGGATGAAAGAGCTCCGGCTGGTGGCCGCCGGCGATCAGCGGCCGGCTGATCCAGTCGGCCATGTCGGCGGGCCGAGTGACGTCGCGGTAGTGGCCCGTGTATTCGGCCGCCACCATCAGCACCTCGCGGCGGGTGGCGGCCACGAGTTCGTGCAGCCGCATGTCGCCGATTCGCAGGTCGAGGGCCGACCGCAGCAGGCGGTTGTTGTCGACGAGCGCCTCGATCGAACCGGTGCCCGGCCCCGGCACGATCGGCGGCTCGACCAGCCTGGCCCCGGAGGGTTCGGGGGGCTCGTGGATGCGGCGGCGGGCGGGCATCGGCGAGATGAGCCTAGGGGTCGGGCGGCGCCGGCGTTTGCGGCAAACCGCCGACCGTAGCACACGGCCCGAGCCCGGGCCAACGCCGGTCGGCCGGCGCAGCGCGGGTTTTAGCCTTGGCCCGGCCGCCCGGCGGCCACGGCCGCCTCGGCCCGGTCGATGATCCGTCGATAGTAGGCCAGCCGGGTCTCGGCGTCGTCGAGGGAGCCGCCAAAGCTCCGCGCTTCGTCGAGATAGACCAGCGGCACAGCGAGCTCGTCCACGGTGAGTCCGGCCGCGGCCGCCCGCACCCAGAGCTCGAGCGGCATCGCGTAGCCCGTCTCAGTGACCTGCAGCTTCTCCAGCGCCCGCCGGGAGTAGGCCTTGAAGCCGCAGAAGGCGTCGGTGAGCCCGAGCCCGAGGCGGCGGTTGAGCTCGGCGGTGATCTCGGCGTTGATCCGCCGGCGGGCCTCGGGCGGCCGGCTGTCGCCGGCGAACTGCCGGAGGTAGCGGCTGCCGCTGACGATCGCCGGCCCGCCGGGGGCGGTGGCGGTGGCGATGAAGGCGGGAATCAGCCGCGGCTGGTGCTGGCCGTCGCAGTCGATCGTGACCAGGCCGTCCCAGTCGCCGGCGAGCGTCGCCGAGAAGGCCGTCGCCAGGGCGGCTCCATAGCCGCGGTTGACGGGATGACGCACCAGCCGGATGTCATCGGGCCGCTCGGCCCGCGCGGCGAGCAGGTCACCGGTGCCGTCGGTGGAGCCGTCGTCCACGACGAGCACGTCGGGTGTGACCTTCAAAACCTCGTCGAGCACCGCATCGACGTGGGCGGCCTCGTTGTAGACCGGCAGGGCGGTGAGGAAGCGAGGCATGCGGGGGCGGCTCGGAGGGAAGCATGAAAGTGTAGGCCGCGATGTGTCGCGATTCAAAAGCCCGAGCTGAAAATCCGCCGCTCGGCGTGGGCCCGTGTCAGAGCCAGCCGATCGGGTCGCGATCCTCGCGCGATGCCAGCGTCTCGAGGCCGGGCAGGTCGGCCGCCAGTCGCCGGCCGAGCTCGGCCAGCGCGAAGTGTTCGCTGGCGTGGTGGCCCACCGCGATCACGGCCAAGTCGGCCGCCCGGGCCTCACAGGCCTGATGGAGCTTGAGCTCGCCGGTGACGAGCGTCGTGCAGCCGGCCGCGGC
>CAMCPF010000193.1 GCA_945876515.1 Candidatus Kuenenia stuttgartensis | reverse complement strand
AGCTCGACGAACTCGAGCGGCAGGAGCGGGAGCTCGTCGAGCGGTTGCTCGGCGCCGTGGCGGGCGACGAGCGGAGCGTACCGCCGCCGCTCGAGCGGCGCATGATCTCGCGGATCGTGATCAGCCCCCGCTCGGCCGCGGCCCACCTGTCGCTGTTGTGCGAGACCGGACGGCTCTTGATGCAGCCCGAGCCGCGGCGTGCTCCGGACGATGTCGTGCCCCTCACCTGGGATGGAGGCCGCCCCTGGGAGTTCGCCTTCGTAGTGGGGCCCGACGACGATGACCTGCCGCGGCGCCGCCGCGAGGCCGAGGACGACGACGCGCCGCCCCCGCCGCCGGCCAAGGCGACGCTCACCGCGGCGCTCGTCCGCGGCAGCCAGCGAAAGGATCTCCGCGAGCCGCGGGCGATTCTCAAGTCGGGAATCGTGGTCTTCGCCGACCGGATCGCCCGGCTGGAGGCCGATGGAGCCGGGGGCTGGATCGACCAGTTCGAGCGGCGCGGGCCGATCGAACTGGCCGGCGGCCACTGTGACGGCCTCGTCGAACGGCTCGCGCTCTTGGCCGACCTGCCGCGGATCGTGCTGCCGTCTTGGACGGGCTGGCGGATCGAATCGGGGCCGCCGCGGCCGAAGCTCGTGCTCGACGACTCGCCGGCGGTGTCGGTCGATGAGCCGACGGGGCCGGGGTCGCGGCGGCGCCGCAGCCAGCCGCGAGTGCAACTGGCCGGCCGGATCTGGTTCGACTACTCCGGAATCATGATCGCGGCCGACGATCCGGCCGGCGGCGCCGCCGACGCCGACCGCAAGGTCTTCGTCCGCCGTGACCGGTCCGCCGAGCGGGAGGCGCTCGCCGCGCTGCCCCGGCACGGCTTCACGCCGCCCCGCGGCGCGACGCTCGACGGCGACGAGGTCGTGCACCACGTCGAGGTGGCCCGCAACCGGCTGGATGGCTCGGTGGCGCAGCTGGCCGCCACGGGCTGGGCCGTCGAGGTGGCCGGCCGACGCTATCGGCCCGCCGGGAGCGTGGCCTGGAACGTCACCAGCGGCATCGATTGGTTCGAGCTCTCCGCCGACATCGACTTCGGGGGTGTGGGGGTCGATTTCCCGGCCCTGCTCGAGGCGCTGGCCGCCGGCCATCGCTCGGTCGAGCTGGCCGATGGCTCGGTCGGCATCCTGCCGGAATCGTTCGCCGCGCAGTTTGCCCCCTTCGCGGCGCTGGCCCAGAGCCACGATGGCAAGCTCCGCTACGGCCGCATCCAGGTCGCGCTGCTCGACGCGCTCTTGGCCGGCCAGCCACGGACGCGGGTCGACGAGGCCTTCGAGCGGCTGCGGGAGCAGCTGACCGCCGGCGAGCGGCCCGAGGCCGAGGACGAGCCGGAGGGCTTCCAGGGCACGCTCCGGCACTACCAGCGGGAAGGGCTCGGCTGGCTCATGTTTCTCGAAGGGCTCGGGCTGGGCGGCTGCCTCGCCGACGACATGGGCCTGGGCAAGACGATCCAGGTCCTGGCGCTGCTCCTGCGGCGGAAGGCCGCGGTCGCGGCCGCCGGCCTGCCCCACCGGCCGAGCCTGGTGATCGTGCCCAAGAGCCTCGTCTTCAACTGGATGGACGAGGCGCGAAAGTTCGCGCCGGAGCTGCAGGTGGTCAATCACACCGGCAATGCCCGCGTCGAGACGGCCGGTGATCTGGGCGAGCACGACATCGTGATCACCACCTACGGCACGCTTCGCCGCGACATCCTCCGCCACCGGGAGACGGAGTTCGACTACGTGGTGCTGGACGAGGCCCAGTCGATCAAGAACGCGGCCAGTCAGGCGGCCAAGGCCTGCCGGCTGCTCAAGGCGCGGCACCGGCTGGCGCTCACCGGCACGCCCGTGGAGAACCACATCGGCGAGCTGTGGAGCATCTTCGAGTTCCTGAATCCCGGCCAGCTCGGCAGCGCCGCGCGGCTCCGGCGGTTCCTGGCCGACGGCCGCGGCAGCGCGGACCTCGTGGCCCGGGCGGTGCGGCCGTACCTGCTGCGGCGGACCAAGGCGGAAGTGCTCTCCGATCTGCCCGAGAAGACCGAGCAGACCTTGTTCGTGGAGCTGGGGGAGGAGCAGCGGAAGGCCTACGACGAACTGCGGCACCACTTCCGCGCCGAGCTCTCCGGGCGGATCGGGCGGCTGGGCATCGGCCGCTCGCGGATCGCGGTGCTCGAGGCGCTCTTGAGGCTGCGGCAGACGGCCTGCCACCCGGGCTTGGTGGATCCGGCTCGGATCGACGACCCCTCCGCCAAGCTCGACACCCTGCTCGAGCAGCTCGACGAGGTGATCGACGAGGGGCACAAGGTGCTGGTGTTCAGCCAGTTCACCAGTTTCCTGGCGATCCTCCGCCGCAAGCTCGACGCCCGGCCGCTGCCGTACGAATACCTGGACGGCCGGACGACCGACCGCCAGGCCCGCGTGGCCCGGTTCCAGGAGGACCCCGAGTGCCGGCTGTTCCTCGTGAGCCTGAAGGCGGGTGGCCAAGGGCTGAACCTCACGGCGGCCGACTACATCTACATCCTGGATCCATGGTGGAACCCCGCCGTCGAGGCCCAGGCGGTGGATCGCGCCCACCGGATCGGCCAGACCCGCCGTGTATTCGCCTACCGGCTGATCGCCCGCGACACGGTCGAGGAGAAGATCCTGGCCCTCCAGGACAAGAAGCGGGAGCTGGCCGAGTCGATCGTCCGGGCCGATGCCGGTGTGATCGGGAATCTCACTCCCGAGGACGTCGAACTGCTGCTCTCCTGAATGGGCGGGGCGGCGGCGTTCACGCAATTCTCATTTTCGCCGGGCGGTGACCCGTGGGCATACTTTGCCGGGTCCAGCCCTCTTTCCACAGCCGTCTCGACATGAGCACTGGAACGTTCGCCCTGCAGGAAACCGTCGTGAAGCAAGCCTCGTCGAAGCCCCGGCCCGAGCCTGCGACCCCTCCGGCCCCGCGGATCCTCGTCGTTGACGACGAGGAGGATCTGCTCGAACTCGTTCGCTACAACCTGACGAAGGAGGGCTACGACGTCGCCTGCGTGGTCAGCGGCGAGGATGCGCTCAAGGCGGCCCGCAAGCAGCCGCCGGACCTGATCGTGCTCGACCTGATGCTGCCGGCAGTGGACGGCCTCGAGGTCTGTCGGCGGCTCAAGGCCGACGCCCGCACCCGCGAAGTGCCGATCATCATGCTCACCGCCAAGGGGGAGGAGAGCGACATGATCGCCGGACTCGACAAGGGTGCCGACGACTACATCGCCAAGCCGTTCAGCCCACGGGTGCTCGGCGCCCGGATCAAGGCGCTCCTCCGGCGGCACGACGCCCGCCGGCTGGCCGAGGCGGAGGTCACGATCGACGTCCACGAGCTCTCGATCAATCCCGGCCGCCATGAGGCGACGCTCGCCGGCAAGCCGCTGGAACTCACCTACACCGAGTTCGCCCTCCTCCAGTTTCTGGCCAAACGGCCGGGTTGGGCCTACACCCGCACGCAGATCGTCGACGCAGTCAAGGGGGAGGATTATCCTGTCACCGAGCGGTCGGTCGACGTCCAGGTCGCCGGCCTGCGGAAAAAGCTCGGTACCTTCGGCTCCTACATCGAGACCGTGCGCGGCGTGGGATATCGGTTCCGGGCGTGACGCACGTCCCGCCGCACGTCACCCCCATGCCCCGCACCCGGCTCGTCTGGCACTTGTTCCTGGGCTGGTGCCTGCTCGTGGCCGCGGTGCTCGCAGGCTGTTTCTGGCTGGGAAGCGTCCAGATCGGCACCCTGGCCACCGAGGGGGAGCGGCAGCGGATCGAGGAGTTGGGGCGCCGCTTGGCCACCGCCCTCGCCCCGGCTGACCGCGACACCGCCGCCTGCGGCGAACAACTCCGCCAGTTCGCCGCCACCACTGGACTCGATGTCGAGCTGGTCGATCCCGCCGGAGAGACGCTCGCCTCCGCACCGCCCCGTGCCCGGAGCACGAACCGCGGGGGCTCCCTTCCCCAGCCGACGACGTCCGGCCGGACCGCCAGCGGCAGCCGCTATGACGTCGGCACCGGCCGCCGGATCCTGACCGTCGCGGTGCCCCACGGGCCTCCGGAAGCGCCGGCCTTCGTCGTCCGGCTGACCGCCGACACGACCGTCTCCGATGCGGCCGTGGGCCGCGCGGTCAGGCGACTCTCCGCAGGCTCGCTCGCCTGCGGCGGCCTGGCGATCGCCCTGGGTTGGCTGCTGGCGCGCCGGGCCGCCCGGCCCGTCGAGGAGTTGTGCGACGCGGCCGCCCGGCTCGCCGCCGGCGACGTCGATCTCCCGCTGCCCTCGACGGAGCTGGCCGAAGTGGCGGGCCTGTCGGCGGCGCTCGGCCGCCTCCGCGAGCAGCTGGTCGAGCGGGGCCTCACGATCGGCCGTCAGGGCACGCAGCAGGAGGCGGTGCTCGGCAGCATGATCGAGGGAGTGCTGGCGATCGACGCCAGGCAGCGGATCGTGGGGATGAACCGGGCCGCCGCCGACCTGCTGAACGTCGATCTCGACGGCGTGCTCCGCCGGCCGCTCCAGGAGGTGATCCGCAATCCCGACCTCCGACGGTTCGCGCTGCTGGCGATCGACTGTCGCGAGCCGGTCGAGGACGACCTCGTGCTCCGGGCCGCCCGCGACCGCACGATCCGGCTGCGGGGCACGGCCCTGCGGGACGTGTCGGGCGAGGGGGGAGCCGTGATCGTGCTCAACGACGTGACCGACATCGAGCGGCTCGAGAACGTGCGTCGGGACTTCGTCGCCAACGTCTCCCACGAGCTCAAGACACCCGTCGCCTCGATCAAGGGGTTCGTGGAGACGCTGCTCGACGGCGCCCTCGACGATCCGGCCGACAGCCGTCGGTTCCTGGAGATCGTGGGGCGGCAGGCCGACCGCCTGGCCTCGATCATCGAAGACCTGCTGGCCCTTTCCCGGATCGAGCAGAGCGAGGGTTCGGGCAACCTGCCGCTCGAGCCGACGCCGATCGCCGACGTGTTCGCCGCCGCCGAAGCCGACTGCGGGCCGCGGGCTGCGGAGCGGTCGATTCGTCTCGCTACCGACTGCCCGGAGTCGCTCGTCGCCGACGTCAATCCGCCGCTGTTGGAGCAGGCGGTCATCAACCTCGTCGACAACGCCATCAAGTACAGCGATCCTGGTCGGACGGTGCGGATCACCGCCGACCTGGAGGGGAGCGAGCTCGTGATCCGCGTCGTGGACGAGGGGACGGGCATCGATGCCGAGCACCTGCCGCGGCTGTTCGAGCGGTTCTACCGGATCGACAAGGCCCGCAGCCGCAAGCTCGGCGGCACGGGGCTGGGGCTCTCGATCGTCAAGCACATCGTGCAGGCCCACGGCGGCGGCGTGACCGTCGAGAGCACGCCGGGCGTGGGCAGCACCTTCACGGTCCGGATGCCGGCCACGCGGTGAAGGCGGTTTCACCTGGCGAGAGGGCTCAGGGTTGCCCGGGTCCTCTCGTCGGACGTTCACTCCGGCCCTCCAGGCCTTCGTTCACTGCGTGTCCGCTGCGCTTCGCCAGCCCTGGCTCCGCTTGCTTCCCCAGCCCGCTCGTGGACCCGGGCAACCCTTCGCAGTCGTTCACGGAGCGGCGCGAAGTTCGTCGATGCGGGCGACGAGCATGCTGGCGAGGTCGGCCGGCGGAGGGGGCGGGCTCGGTGCGGTCAGGCAGGCTGCTCGGATCCGTGGGTTCCGAGCCCGGCACTCGGCGTCGAGTGCCCGCATCAGCGCGGGAATCGCCCCCTGGCTCGCGGCGTAGGCCAGTTCGTCCGGGCGGGGACCGCCGCCGTCGGCGACCGCCACGATCACGCCGCCCGACTCCTGGGCGACCATCACCGCCGCGGCCTCCTGCGCTACCACGAATGCGCCGATCACGTTCACCTCGTAATGGCTTGCCAGGTCGGCGGCCGCGAGCTCCTCGAGCGTGCCCGTTCGCCGCAGCCGCGCGCAGGCCACCACCGCGTCGATCCGCCCGAAATGGTCGGCCACGCGGTGCACGAGCGCCCGCACCGCCCCCTCCTCCCGGAGATCGGCCGTGACCGCGAGGGCCGGCGTGCCGCCCACCGCAAGCTCCTCGGCCAGCGCCCGCGCCTCCCGCAGAGATGCGTGGCAATGGATGGCG
>CAMCPF010000192.1 GCA_945876515.1 Candidatus Kuenenia stuttgartensis | reverse complement strand
CCCCCCGCCGGGCCGCCCAGCCCGGCAGGGGGTTTTTTGTGCGCCGCCGGTCGCATCGGCGGGGTGCGTCAGCCGGCCCGCGCAAAAATCTCACGGGCCGCTCATGATTCACTCATAGTGGGAATTCATACTGCCGCTTGGGTTTTGCGACATCCCCTCTCGTGAACAGGGCTGCCATGGAATCGGACTCGGCCGCGAACGGATGGCTCCACAACGCTGCCGCCCCGGCAGCACCGGCTGCGCTGTCCCCGCGGAACGGCATTCACCAGCCTGGTGAATCCACGAGCAGTCGCCCGCTCGCCGCCGGCAACGGCACCACCGGAATCTCACCCTTCGCCGCCCGGCTTCGCTCTCAGGCGGCCAGGCGGTGGGAGCGGCTCGTCGGCGAGTCGCCGGCGGCGCTGACGCTCGAGGCGACGCTGCGCCGGGCTGCTCGGGTCGAATCGACCGTGCTCATCACCGGCGAGACGGGCTGCGGCAAGGAGGAGATCGCCCGTGCGCTCCACACCCAGGGGCCGCGAGCCGACGGGCCGTTCGTGGCGATCAACTGTGGCGCGATGGCGGCCTCGCTGATCGAGAGCCAGTTGTTTGGCCACGAGAAGGGCTCGTTCACAGGCGCCGTCGGCCCCACCCGCGGCATCTTCCGCGCGGCCGAGGGGGGCATCGTGTTCTTGGACGAGATCGGCGAGATGCCGATCGATCTCCAGCCGCGGCTGCTCCGCGTGCTCCAGCAGCGGGAGATCACGCCCGTGGGATCGGCTGAGTCTTTTCCAGTGGACGTGCAGGTGATCGCCGCCACCAACCGCGACCTCACGGCGGACGTGCGGGCGGGCAAGTTTCGCGAGGACCTCTTCTACCGGCTCAACACGATCGAACTGGCAGTGCCGCCGCTCCGCGACCGCGCCGCCGACATCCCGCTCTTCGTCGACCACTTCCGCCTGTTCTTCGCCGCCAAGTTCGGCGTGGAGCCCTGGCAGCCCGACTCCGCCACGCTCGCCCGCTTCATCCGGTACCGCTGGCCGGGTAACGTCCGCCAGCTCGCCCAGGTGATCGAACGGGTCTACGCCCTCGACGCCCCCCCGCTGCTGCCGGCCGATACCGATGCGGCGGCCTCGCCGGCTCCTCCCGTGTCCCTGCCGACCCTGCCGGTCTCCCTCGACACGCCGCTGCCGGTGGTGAATCTCGACGAACTCCGGAAGCTCGCCGTCCGCCAGGCCCTCGCCATGACCGACGGCCACAAGGGCAAGGCCGCGCAGCTTCTGGGCGTACACTTGAACACCATGACCCGCCTCGTCGAGGAGGCGATGCCCGAGGCGAGCCTGCGGCGGACGGGCCGCAGAGTGACGCCGAAGTAGCGGGCCGTCGCGGCTCGGAATCGGCCCATCCTTGCGAGCGCCTATCGCCCGAACTCCGCGAGGTGTTGCCGCAGGATCCGCTGCAGTTCGGCCACCGCCAGCGGATGGTGGTGCACCTTCGTGTGCTTGGCGGGCACGCAGATCTCGCTGATGGCGTAGGGCGTGTGGGCGCTCTCAACCGCCACCACGCAGTCGTCGCGGCCGCCGGTCAGCGACGGATGGATGTCGCCGACGATCGAGTGCGCGCCCACCCAGCAGGCCGGCCGCAGCCTCTCGAGCGACTGGAGCGTCGGCGAACTGGGCCGGAGAAGATCCACCGTCGTCGGCACCCGCCGGGCATACTCGGGCCTCAGCGCCCCGGGATTCATGGCCACTGCCTGCTCGCGGATCGCGCCGATGTCGGCCGGCTCACGGACCGCCAGCGAGGCCAGCCGGCCCACGCCCAGCGACGCCAGCACCGAGCCCTTGTGGGGCGTGGCGATGAACACCACCCGCTTCACGAAGGGCAGCGGCTTGAAGAAGGCGAGCCTCTCTACGATGGCGCGTGATGGGGCGGGCAGCCGCAGCTGATCGAAGGGCACCGTCGCGATCGAGTCCCAGATCGCGGTGCCGGAATCGACCACCATCATCTTGGCGTGCAGGCCGCCCATGCTGTGCCCCACGAGCACGAGCTTCTGGAGGGCCGGATCACGACCCTGGGGATCGAGGGCCGCGATCGCCTCGGTCAGCTCCCGTCGCAGGTTGGCCGCCGCCTGAAGAAACGACGAGCCGGTGGGATAGTGAAACACCCAGGGCTCGTAGCAGCGATGAAACTCGGGCCAGGCCCGCAGCTCGTTGACCAGGTCGAACCACGTGCCCTCGTCGCTCGCCAGGCCGTGGATGAAGACGACCGGAATCCGTCCCGGCTGGTGCGGCTCCAGAAACTCGAGCCGCGGCCGGGTGTCGGTGAGCCCGAACGGCTGGAAGAAGCCCTCGATCCCGGTGCGGGGCGTACCGGCGAGCATGTCGAGCAGCGGGGCCGAGAGGTCGGCCGCCAGGTGGGGCCGGGCCGGGCCGATCTTCACCGCGGCGATCTCGACGGGATTCGCCAGGTCGAGGACGGCCGCGGCGTGGTCGCGATACACCGGGCCGGCGAACTTCTCCACCGCGTTCTCGCCCCCCGGCATGTCGAAGCGGAGCACGGCCGTGGCGGCGAGCGACTGCCGGTCGGGGGCGAACCGCTCGTCAGGGCCGCCGAGCCGTCGCGGATCCACCCGTACGACCACCGGCAGCCCGAAGCCGTCCCGCAGATGCCGTCGGGCAATCCGCTTGTCGCGGTTCTGGGCCTGGGGCTCGATCGAGGCGATCGCTTCCGGTGGGAGCGCAAGCGCCTTGGGCACGAGCGGCACCTTCACCAGCCGCCCCGGCGGCCCCACCCACGCGCCCCCGTCGCAGATCCGGCCGTGCCGCGTGGCGGCCTCGAGAAACCCGGCCAGGGCGTCGGCGTAAAGCTCGCTCGCCCGGCAGAGCACCTCGGGCGATTCGGGGCAGGTCTGGACGGCATTCCACGCCTCCTGGCAGGCCACGTAGTAGCCATCCATCGCGTAGCGTCGCCCGTCGCGGAGCATCTCGCAGGAGGCGCCGAGATACTCCTCCGCCTTCCGCAGCGAACGCTGCGCCGCCGGCAGCGGCTCCTCCGGCGGAGCGGGTGGCAGCGACGCTGCCTCCGCCGCCGTGCAGGCGCCGACGAGCACGAGCCACAGCCGGTTCATCAGCCAACGATTCATCGAACCCCCCCGGTCGTTATCGACCCTTCCCGTGCCTCAGGCCGGCATTGAAGCCCCAACCCGAAACCATGGCCCGACTTGCCCAAAGCCAGGCCTGCTCCCTCACAAAACTCTCACACTCGGCAGGCCCGGCAAGGGGCGAAAAAAAGGCGGTCGTCCGTTAGAGTTGCCGGCGGCGGGAACGTCCCGGGCAGTGGCTCGGGATTGTCTACCGACGCTCCGGCCCCCGCCCAGGAACTGACCCCATGACACGCCGGCAGAGATGCAGCGGGTTTACGCTCGTCGAGTTGCTCGTCGTGATCGCGATCATCGCGGTGTTGATCGCACTTCTGCTGCCGGCGATCCAATCGGCTCGAGAGGCCGCCCGCCGCGTCCAGTGCATGAACAACCTCCGGCAGATCGGGCTGGCACTGCTCGTCCACGACAGCACCAGGAAACGGCTGCCCGCGGGCATGAACCTGCCCGTGCAGAACGGCAGCGCCGGCCTCTGGACCTCGAATCCCGCCTACACGTTCAAACTGGCCGGCGAGCCGCCCGTCCGCGGTGAGATCTCCAACTGGTTGATCCAGTCGATGCCCTATTCCGAGCTCACCGGCATCCACTCGAAGCTCAACCTGCGAGACATCTCCCAGGGCTGCTACGCCAACTCCCAAGGGCCAAACAGTATCGCCGCCAAGACGATCCCGCAGTTCGTCTGCCCCAGCGACTACGTCCCCAAGAATCCCATCCAGTACAACAGCTACTACTACGGCATCAACAGCTACTTCGCGAACGGCGGCACCTTTTCCTGGTTCATCGGCGACGTGCGGCCGGGCAAGGGCTTCGACGGCGTGTTCCAGATCAACTCCGCGACCAAGATCAGGAACATCTCCGACGGCGCGACCAAGACGATCATGGTCGGCGAGCGACATTCGTTCGAGCCCAAGTGGGTGGATTCCGCCGGCCAGCAGACCCTGCACACGCGGCGAGGCTGGGCGTGGTCGCGATACATGGCCATTCAGGACGTGATCTGCAGCTCATTCGTGCCGATCAACTACATGATGGCGACCACGAGCCAGACAGAGCAGGACAAGCGGCTGAATGCCTTCGGCAGCGGCCATGGCGACGGTGCGTTTTTCGTCTGGTGCGACGGGTCGGTGCGGCAATTGGCGCTCAACAGCACCGCTTCGCTATCCCTGTTTCAACTGCTTTGTCGCCCCAACGACGGCCAGGTCATCGGGGTGCCGCTCGAATGATGAAGCTCCTCTCCCGGCTCCTGCTCGCTGGGATCGCGCTCATGGCCACCGGCTGCGGCAAGCCCGAACCGCCCGCCCGGGTGGCCGTCACCGGAATCGTCACGATCGACGGCCAGCCGGTGCCAAGTGCGGTGGTCACCTTCTATCCCTTGTTCGAGGGCTTCGGCGGCGAGCTGATCGCCGAGGGCGTGACCGACGCGGGCGGCCGCTACGCGCTCGCCTGCCCTTTGGGCGACGGCGCCTGCCTCGGCAAGCACAAGGTGACCGTTGCCGACGCCCCCACGCCCGACGACGCCCGCGAGCAGAGCGTCGAGGGCCAGCGACGGATGCAGGCCTTTCTCAAGACGCTCACCAATCGCCCGATCGGGGCGAAGTTCGGCACGCTGGCCACCTCGCCGCTCGAGGTCGAGGTGACGGTCGGCGGTGGCAACCACGACCTCCACCTCACGCACTGAGCCCGTGGGTTGCGGTCCCACCCTCACCCCCGCGGGATGGCGTGCTCCTCGGCGACCATCTCCAGATCGCTCGAGAGATACTTCACGGTGGCCGAGGGCGCCAGGTTGAAGTACACGCGACCATTGGTCTGCCAGCGCGTGCCATCGTGGACGAACTCCGCCGTGGCGGCCCGTACCCTGCCGACAGCTTCGGCCTGGTCCTCCTCGTCCATGGCTGTTCCCTCGACGGCCTCGAAGCTGACCTCGATCGCCACCAGCGCCTTCAACTGGCCCCGGCGGCGATCCCGGGCGTAGACCACGTCATCGTCGAACTCGACGTCGAGCCACCGCAGCCCGCGGGGCTTTCCACTGGCCGCCGCCCGCTCGATGAACTTCGCCTCCAGCGGCTCCCGCTGGCGGTGGAAGTCCCGGCGGGCCCGGGCCAGTCGTTCGGCCGCCCGTGCCTGCCGCAGAGGCCGAACTGCCAGGAACACGCCGAGCAGAGCGACCACGGCCACGGCTGCGACCGAAACGACGAGCAGCAGATTGCCCATGGACTGGATTCCCTCGGGGAGACGGGATCGAGCGAGGTGGCCGAAAACCGTTAACGGAGTTTACGGCTGGCGGGGGGAAGGTGAAAGTGTGACGGTTTCACCAGCGGTCCCACCCGGCTCACCGCCGCCCTCCACTCCCGTTTTTTGCCCGGAGCACCGCATGCCTGCCCTCCGCCGCCGCCCCACGGCCGCCCCCTTCGGCGCCCATCAATCCATCGCCGGCGGCTATGCCCGGGCCGTCGAGCGGGCCGTCGAGACCGGCTGCGAATGCCTGCAGGTCTTCACTCGCAACATCAACCAATGGAAGACCACACCGATCGAGCCGGCCGATGCGGCCGCCTTTCGCGCGGCAGTGAAGGCGGCGGGCCTGCGGCTGGTGGTGGCCCATGACTCCTACTTGATCAATCCCGCCGCGGCCGACGCGACGCTGCGGAGGAAGTCGATCGCCGGCCTGGTCGAGGAACTCGAGCGGGCCGAACTGCTCGGCATCCCTTGGGTGGTGGCGCATCCCGGTGCGGCCGGCGAGCAGCCCGTGGCCCGGGCCGTGAAGCGGGCCGCGACGGGCATCGCCGACGCCCTCGCCAAGACCGCCGGCCTCGAGGCCGGAATCCTGATCGAGACCACGGCGGGCCAGGGCTCGTGCCTCGGGGCGAGTTTCGAGGAGATCGGCGAGATGCTCGCCGTGATCGATGCCCGGCCCGGCCTCGCCAGGCGGGTGGGCGTGTGCCTCGACACCTGCCACGTGTTCGCGGCGGGCTACCCACTCGCGCCCCAGGCCGCGCTCGACGACACCCTCGC
>CAMCPF010000191.1 GCA_945876515.1 Candidatus Kuenenia stuttgartensis | reverse complement strand
TATGGCGCGATGGATTACACGACGGTGATCGTGTCGGGCGCCTCGACGGCGGCACCCCTGCAGTACATCGCCCCCTATTCGGGCACGGCGATGGCCGAGCATTTCATGTACAACGGCCAGCATGCCTTGATCGTCTACGACGACCTGTCGAAGCAGGCCACCGCCTACCGGCAGTTGTCACTTTTGATGCGGCGGCCGCCGGGCCGCGAGGCGTTTCCCGGCGACGTGTTCTACGCCCACAGCCGGCTGCTCGAACGGTCGGCCAAACTCTCGGCGGAGAAGGGGGGCGGCTCGCTTACGAGCCTGCCGATCATCGAAACGCTCGAGGGCGAGGTCTCGGCCTACATTCCCACCAACGTGATCTCGATCACCGACGGCCAGATCTACCTCCAGCCCGACCTGTTCTTCGCCGGCCAGCGGCCCGCCATGAACGTCGGCATCTCGGTTTCCCGCGTGGGTGGTGCCGCCCAGACGAAGGCCATGAAGAAGGTGGCAGGCGGCCTGCGGCTCGATCTCGCGAGCTTCCGCGAGCTGGAGGCCTTCGCCCAGTTGGGCACCGATCTTGACGCGGCTACCCAGCAGCGGCTCGATCGCGGCTACCGGATGGTCGAACTCCTGAAGCAGGGGCAATATGCCCCGATGGACGTGGTCGATCAGGTGCTCTCGATCTACGCCGGCACCCGCGGACATCTCGACGACGTGCCCCGCGACCAGGTGGCCGACTGGGAGCAGGGCTTCCTGACGTTCGTTCGCGACCAGGTATCGGAACTTCGCCAGCGGATCGTGGACACGAAGGAGCTTGACGGCGAGGGCGAGCGGCAACTCGAGGCGGCGATCGCGGAGTACAAGCGGCAGCGAGCGGCCGGCCGCTCGTCCGAGACCCGCCAGCCGGTGGCCGCCCGCTAGCAGCGGGCCCGTCGGGAACAGGCGAATAGTCAAACAAGGAACCAGCGGCGATGGCAAAGGCCCGGGCACTCGATCGACGGCGGAAGAGCGTGCGGAACATCCGCAAGATCACCCGCACGATGGAGCTGATCGCGACGGCGCGGTTCAAGAAGGCGATGGACCGTTCGCTGGCGGCCCGCGACTACACCAAGCACCTGGCCAAGATCCTGGAGAACATCGCGGCCGTAGGGGCGGACGTGGCCCATCCGCTGCTGGAGATCCGGCCGACCAAGCGGACGGCGGTGCTGGTGTTGACGGGCAACCGGGGCCTGTGCGGCGGCTACAACGGCAACGTGGTGCGGCAGGCAGCGGCCTTGCTCGGGCAGTGGAAGAGCGAGCAGGTGGAGACCCGGGTGGCGGTGTCCGGCAAGCGGGGTATCTCGGCCCTCAAGTTTCGCGGCGTGACGCTGGCCGATTCCTACACGACCTTCGAGGACAAGCCGGAGTACGCGGCGGTGGCCCCGATTGGTCAGGCCTATCTCGCGGCCTACGCCTCCGGCGAGATCGATCGGCTCGACGTCGCGTACACGCGGTTTCACGGGATCGCGAAGCAGGAGGCGGTGGCCGAGATGCTGCTGCCGCTCGCTCCGCCGCAGGCGGCGGCCGCCGCGGCCAAGTTGGCCAGCGATGACTATGACTTCGAGCCCTCGGCCGAGAGCATCCTCGCGGAACTGCTGCCCGCGAGCTTCATGGCCCGGCTCTTCAAATGCTTTCTCGATGCGGCGGTGAGCGAGCAGGTGGCCCGGATGGTGGCCATGAAGGCGGCCACGGAGAATGCCGGCGGCCTGATCAAGAATCTCTCACGGCAATACAACCGGGCCCGGCAGTCGCAAATCACCGGTGAGATCATGGAGATCCTCGGCGGCGTGGAGGCCCTCAAGCAGTAGATGGTCCATCCTGAGCGATGGAGCGCACAGATCCGTCGTTGCTGCGGACCTTCGGCCGCAGAACGCCGGCACCCGGGAAGCGGGTGCCATCTTGGTTCATCGCTCACCCGATTCGGCAACCCTTCACAAGTCATCAGTCAGATAGCTACGTAGGAGATTTGAAGACGATCATGGCAACCGCAACCAGCACCGGCCGCATCACCCAGGTCATCGGCTCGACCTTCGACGTCGTGTTTCCCGAGGCCGCGATCCCCGCGATCTACAACGCCGTCCGCATCGATGCCGACCATAAGGGGGTGCAGGTCCACCTCGTGGGCGAGGTGCAGCAGCATCTCGGCGGTGGCAAGGTGCGGTGTGTGGCCCTCGGCTCAACCGACGGCCTGATCCGCGGTGAGGAGGTGGTTGACACCGGAGCGCCGGTCTCCGTCCCCGTCGGCAAGGCCACGCTCGGCCGAGTCTTCAACCTGCTCGGCGAGCCGATCGACAACCGGGGCGTGGTCGAGACCCAGGAGCGGTGGCCGATCCACCGTGACCCGCCCCCCGTGTCGGAGTTGTCCACGAAGACGGAGCTCTTCGAGACCGGCATCAAGGTGATCGACCTGCTGACGCCGTTCGTCCGCGGCGGCAAGGCCGGTCTGTTCGGCGGTGCCGGACTGGGCAAGACGGTGATCCTCACCGAACTGATCGCCCGAATCGCCAGCGCCCACGGCGGCTATTCGGTGTTCGCCGGCGTCGGCGAGCGGACGAGAGAGGGAACCGACCTCTGGCTCGAGATGCAGGAGGCGAAGATCGGCGACACCGGTCGGAGCGTGATCGAGCAGACCTGCATGGTGTTCGGGCAGATGAACGAGCCGCCGGGAGCCCGGCTCCGGGTGGCCCTCTCGGCCCTGACCATGGCCGAGTATTTCCGCGATACGACGGGCGCCGACACGCTGCTCTTCGTGGACAACATCTTCCGCTTCTCCCAGGCGGGCAGCGAGGTGAGCGCGTTGTTGGGGCGGATGCCGAGCGCCGTGGGCTATCAGCCCACCCTGGCCACGGAGATGGGCGCCTTACAGGAGCGGATCACCTCGACGTCGAAGGGAGCCATCACGAGCGTGCAGGCGGTCTATGTGCCGGCCGACGACCCCACCGACCCGGCCCCGGCGACGGCGTTCGGTAATCTCGACGCCTTCCTTTACCTCGAGCGTTCGATCTCCGAGAAGGGCATCTACCCGGCCGTGGATCCACTCGCGTCGTCGAGCCGGATTCTCGACCCGCAGTACGTCGGCGAGCGGCACTACAAGATCGCCCGCCGCGTGCAGCGGACGCTCCAGCGGTATCGCGAACTCCAGGACATCATCGCCATTCTCGGCGTCGACGAACTCTCGGAGGAAGACAAGCTCGTCGTGCATCGGGCCCGCCGAATGGAGCGGTTTCTCTCGCAGCCCTTCCTCGTGGCCGAGGTGTTCACCGGCAAGCCCGGCGAGATCACGAGCCTGGCCGACACGATCCGTTCGTTCGAGGAGATCGCCGACGGCAAGTGGGACCACCTCCCCGAGCAGGCCTTCATGTACGTCGGGCCGATCGAGCAGGCGGAGGAGCAGGCCAAGAAGATGGCCGCCAAGTCCTGACTTCAGCCACCCCACCTGGGAATCAAGCCATGGCCGACTCGACCCGTTCCTCCGGCATCCGCTGCGTGATCGTGACGCCGGAGACGACCGTCGTGGACACCTCCGCCCGCGGTGTGATCCTGCCGCTCGAGGACGGCCAGCGGGGCATCGGCCGCGGCCACGCCCCCTTCATCGGCCGCCTCGGCGCGGGCGAGGTGCGGATCACCCTCGGTGACGGCCGCGAGGGCTCCCAGAGCGTGTTCGTGGATCGCGGCTTCGTCGAGGTCGGGCACGACGTCGTGACGGTCGTGACCCAGCGGGCGCTCACGGCCGAGAGGCTCGACCTGGCCCAGGCCCGCGCCGCGCTCGCCGAGATCACGGCCCAGCCCGCCACGGGCGAAGAGGCGATCGCGGCCAAGCTTGCGGCCCAGGAGGCGGCCCGCGAAGTCGTGCGGATCGCCGGCCGCAGCCGCGAGCCGGCGGGGTTCACTCGCGCTTGGCCACGGCCTCGACGACGGCCGCTGCCATCCGGTCGAGCGGCACGACCCGGTCTACCACGCCGAGTTCGATCGCCGCCTTCGGCATTCCGTAGACCACGCAGCTCGAGGCGTCTTCCGCGAGCGTGGTGCCACCGGCGGCGCGGATGGCCTGCATCCCGATCGCCCCGTCGCTCCCCATGCCCGTCAGCAGGGCGGCCACGACGTTCGCCCCGGCCGCCTCGGCGGCCGAGCGGAAGAGCACGTCCACCGCGGGCCGGCAATGGTGCAGCGGAGGGGAGCGGACCAGCCGCGTGCGGAAGCCGCCGCGGTGCTCGATCGTGAGGTGCACGTCGCCCGGGGCGATCACGCATTCGCCGGGCAGCAGTGGCTCGCCGTTGCCGGCCTCACGGACCGCCACGGTCGAGATGGCCGCGAGCCGCTCCGCCACCACCTGGGAGAAATTGGGCGAGATGTGCTGGACGATGGCGATCGGCGGCAGGCCGGCAGGCAGAGCGGGCACGAGCTGGCGGAGGGCGGCCACGCCCCCGGTCGAGGCGCCGATCACGATCAGCTGGTGGTCGGGTGCCGCGCCGGCGGTGCCTCGCAAGACTTCGCCCCGGGCGACCTGCCGGCTGGTCTCGCCCACTGGCCGACGCAGATGGCGACCTGCGGCGGCGGCGGCCTTCACGTGCCAGGCGAGCTTGTCGGCCACCGCGCCGAGTGACATCGTGCCATCGGGCTTGGCGAGCACGTCCACCGCCCCGGCCTCGATCGCCTCGAGCGCCGCCCGCGACCCGGTCTGGGCCAGGGAACTGATCACGACGACCGGCAGCGGGTGATGCTCCATCAGGATCCGGAGGAAGGTGAGACCGTCCATCCGGGGCATCTCCAGATCGAGCGTGAGCACGTCGGGGTCGAGCTGGGCGATCTTCTCACGGGCCACGTACGGGTCGGGCGCCGTGCCGACCACCTCCAACTCGGGGTCCCGGGCCAGCGCGTCGCTGATCGCCTTGCGGACCAGGGCGGAATCGTCGATGACGAGCACCCGGATCGGGCGGCGGGTCACATCAAGGTCGTTGGTTCTCATGCTGACGCACCTCGCTTGCCTAGACCGGCCGCTCGTAGACCGCCGGCCGTACCTGCCGGAACCCGTGCTCGAGTCCCAGCAGGCTTTCGGCGTGGCCCACGAACAGGTGGCCGCCGGGAGCCAGTTGCTCGTACAGCCGCTTCACGAGGATCTGCCGCGACGGCTCGTCGAAGTAGATCATCACGTTGCGGCAGAAGACGACGTCGAGTCCCCGGGGCAGAGGATAGTCGGCTTGAAACAGGTTGATCGCCGAGGTCGTCACCTGCCGCCGCAGTTCTGGCTTGACCCGGTAGAGCCCTTCGCGGGTGCCGAAGCCGCGGCGAAAGTAGCGGGCCAGCATGGCCTCGTCGGGAAGCTGGACGCGTTCGGCCTCGTAGATGCCCAGCCGGCAGCAATCGAGCATCCGCCGGGAGATGTCGGACGCCCGCACCTCCCAGGGAAGGGTAGGTCGGCCGCGGAAGTGCTCGGCGAGCACGATCGCCAGCGAGTAGGCCTCCTCGCCGGAGGCTGCGGCCGCCGACCAGACCCGCACCGGCCGCTGGAGCGTGGCGGCCCGGGTGGCCGCGGCCGGGAGCACCTCGGCGGCCAGAAACTCGAAGTGGGCGGGCTCGCGGAAGAAGTGGGTGTGGTTGGTGGAGACGAGGTCGATCAGCCGCTCCGCCTCGCCGTTGTCCGCGTGGCCCAGGCGACTGCAGTAGTCATCGAAGCTGTCGCAACCCAGGTCCCGCAGGCGGCCGGCCAGCCGACCGGCGACGAGGGCTCGCTTGTCCGGGCCGAGGCGGATTCGGCTGCGACGGTAGATCAGGTCCGTGAGGAACGCGTAGGCCCGATCGGTGAGTGGCGGCTCGGTCGGCAGCATGGTTGGGAGTGACCAGCTCATTATGAGGTGGATCCGGGATTCCGGTGGAGCAGGCGTACTGGGCCGGGGGTGCCCGTGCCATCTCGCCGGACGCTCGCTCCCGGCATCCTGCCGTCCGCTCGCTCGGAGGAAACCTCGCTCCGCTTTCCTGCTGCACTCGGTTTCCTACGCCGCTCGATTGGCACGGGCAACCCCTCACGCCGCATGAGAGTTCCGGAAGAATGGTAGTCCCGATCGACGTAGGAATCGCTTGCCGAACGCACGCAGGTCTGAACTCAAAACTCCTTGAAATGCCGGTCCTCGGCGTCGTGCAGCGGATCGGCCGCGCTC
>CAMCPF010000190.1 GCA_945876515.1 Candidatus Kuenenia stuttgartensis | reverse complement strand
GGTGCGACCAGGCCCGGCCGGCCCATCACGTCGCGAATCCGATCCACGAGCCGGGGCGCGATGGGGCTGGCCGCCACCTTCGCGGCCAGTTCGTCCTGCTCGGCAGCGGGCAGGACGCCGTCAAGCCAGGCCAAGAGGGTGCGGAGGGTCAGTCGCATCGGGGAATCTCCAGGGCTATCTATAGGAGTGGCATGTGCCGGCGGATTTCGTAGAACAACGCCGGGGAATTTTCCCCCGCCGGCCGACTTCTGCCGGGGCTGACCGTGGCCCGACCCAAACAGCCGGTTGCCGCGTAGATCACCAGAGGGAACAGCCGCGGAAGAGTGGGCCGCCGCATGCCCTCTGACTAAACTACATGTCGCAACGGCCGTGACGATGTGGCCGTGCGGAGGATCCGGTGCCATGCCCAACGATGTGGACACCCCGAAACCGCCCCCGATCCCAGTCGGGGAGGCCGCGCCTCGGCAGGTTCTGCTGCGGCGGGCGGCGGGCTACCTCGAACTCGGCGAATTGCTCGTCGAGCCCGACCAGGAGACTCCCGCGACCGCCCGCCGGTTGCTGGAGCGGGCGTTGGCAGAACTCCGGCAACTGCCCGAGGAGATGCGGTCGGGGCCGCTCGCCAGCCTGATCGAAGGTGAGGCGCTGCGGGCGTTGGGTTCATGGCAGGCGGCGCTCGGGCCGCTGGAACGCGCCGCGGAAGCCGATCCTGCCAGGCTCGAGGCCTGGCTCGGCCTGGGATGGTGCTACAAGCGTCTCGATCGCCTCGCAGACGCGATCCGTGCGCTCGAGTCGGGGCTCGCGGCATCGCCCCGGCAGCCGATCCTGCTCTACAACCTGGCCTGCTACCATTCGCTGGCCGGCAACGTGACCGTGGCGATCGATCACCTCACCCGGGCGATCGCGATTGACGGACGGTTCCGGGACCTCACCGGCACCGAGCGAGACTTCGATCCGATTCGGACCGACCCGCGGTTCGTCGCGGCGACCCACGTGGTCGTGTGACGCGCGCATAGGGCCCGGCGGCGGAGCCCGCCGGGGAAGGTTGCCAGCATCGAGGCCGGCCACGGAAGGATCGACCACGCATGACCAGCCCGGCCCTGCAGGAGGTCGTCGCCGTGCTCGCCTCGCCGGCGGCGGGTAATCCATCCCAGTATCTGTTTGAACGCGCCCTCGCCGCGGCCGGCCTCGACTGGCGGCTGGTCACCTGCGACGTCCCCCCGGGCCGGCTGGCCGAAGCGGTCAGTGGCGCGGCTGCGATGGGGTTTCGGGGCTGCATCGTCTCGGGCCCGCTCCGCGAACTCGCCCTCGGGCTCGTGGCCACCGCCAGCCCCGCCGCCACGTTCGCGAGAGCCACCAGCCTGCTCGAGCGGACGGCCGACGGATTCGGCGGTCACATGACCGACGGTCGCGGCCTGATCGAGGCGGTGCGGGCCCACGGCGATCCGGTGGGCCGCGAGGTGCTCGTGCTCGGCGCGGGCCCCACGGGCCGGGCCGTAACGCTCGAACTGGCGTTGGCCGGAGCCGCGGGGATCCTGGTGGCCGACGACGACGCCGAGCGGGCGGCGGCGCTGGCCGCCGATCTCGCCGCCATGAACACGGCCCCGGCCACGGTGCTTCCCTGGGCTGCCGCGATCGAGGTGCCGGAGCAGGTGGGAATCGTGGTGCGAGCCACGGCCGCCCCGACCGTGCTCACGGGTCTCCGAGCCGAGGTCGTTCACGCCGACGTGGCGGCCGACGCCGTTCCGCCGCCCGAGGCCGTCGCCGCCGGCTGCTGCCTGGTGACGGGCCTCGAGGTTCGCGCCGCACAGGCGGCGATCGAGTTTCAGGCGCTCACCGGAAGCGAGGCCGACATCGAACTCCTGCGGGAGGCACTCGACGAATATCTGTCGTGAGGCCCGCTACGGCGCGGCCGCCCTGGCGGCAGGCAGGCCGTCGGCCTCTTGGCCGAGTCGCTCGATCCGCCGCAGCAGGGCCGTGGAGCCCTGCCGCACATCGGGGATCGCATCCTCGCGGAGTGCCTCGAGAGCGGTCACGATCCGGCCCGGCGGCGACTGGCTCGTGTCGTCCACGAGCAGGCCCACGCCCTTGATCGCGTTGACCACCACCATCGCCCGCTTGTAGCGGGCGGCCTGCGACTCGTCGTCACCCGGCCGGGTGGCGACGTCGGGCAGGGCGAGCATCTCGGCGAGCGGCTCGTAGGCCGACGGGTCGCCGAGCCGCGCGAGGCCCAGCGCCGCGTTGGCTTGCACGTCGTTGTCCACGTCGCCGCAGAGTTCCTCGAGCCGGCCGCGGGCCCCGTCGCCACCCGCCACGCCCAACGCGAAGGCGGCGCTCGATCGCAGGCCAGGATCATTGGCACGCGTCGCCCCGATCATGGCGGCGGTGACAGCAGCCGGGTCGGCAAACTCATTGCCCGCCGCGGCGAGGTTGGTCGCGAGCACGGCCAGCGCCTCGACGGCGGCCCGTGCGATCTCCGGCTGATCGGTCGCCTCGGCCCGAGCGACCAGCGGCGGGGCGGCCGCGGGCACGGCAAACTCGCCGAGCGCCCGACAGAGATACACGCAGAGCGTCCGCGATTGTTCGGCGGAGTGTCCGCCGCCGACGGGGCGACCGCTCTTCACTTCGTCGGCCAGCACGGAGGCCAGTTCTTCGGCCAGAGCCTCGTCAGCCTTGAGCGTGCCGCCGCCGGGACCGCGAAGATCGTTGGCGAGATTGAGGGCGGCCTGCCAGCGGCCCTCGGTGTTCCGCCGCAACGCCCGCACGGCGGCCTGCGGATCGTTGCCGAGCTGGGCCAGCCAGTGGAAGGCGAGCCAGACGGACACGATGATGCCGACGATGAGCGCCGGCACCAGAAACAGTTGCACCAGAAAGCCGGCGCTGGGAGGCTCGACGGGAGGTAGGTCGTCGGGCGAGATCGCGCGGCGGGATGAATCGGCCATCGAGGGCCCCGGTTGAAGGAATGCCGGCGCTAGGCCAGTGATGACGTCAGTCTAGGAGTCGGGCCCGGTGCGTCAATTCGTCGCCTCTGCTTCGCCCGCCTCTCCCCTCACTTCTCCCTTGCCCTGGCCTGCGGGCGACGCGGCTCCCGCTGCCGCCCGCTGGCTTGCGGCGGATCTGCCCCGCGTGGAGGCGCAGCTCGCCCTCGACGAGGCCCTGCTCGACGAGGCGCATGCCGGCCGGCTCAGCGGGCCGGTGGTGCGCACCTGGATGGCGGCGGAGCCGACGGTGGTGGTCGGGTCGTCGAGCCGGATCGACGAGGAGGTGGATCGGGCCGCGTGCGGGCGGGCCGGGGTGCGGATCGTGCGCCGGCCCAGCGGCGGCCTGACCGTGGTGCTCGGGCCGGGCTGCGTGATGTGGTCGGTGGTGGCTCCGCTGCCTCCGGAGAGTCCGCCGCCGATCACCCGGCTCCATGAAGCCATGCTCGATCCGCTGGCTGCAGCGCTCGTGTCGGCGGGCCGGCCGGTGGTCCGCCGGGGCTCGAGCGATTTGGCCGTTTGCGACGCCGCCGGTGAGAGGAAGGTTTCGGGCAACGCCCTGCGGGTGCGGCGGGGCGGCGTCCTCTATCACGGCACGCTGCTCGACGCGTTTGATCTCGGCCTCATCTCGCGGCTGCTTCGCCATCCGCCCCGCGAGCCCGACTATCGGGCCCGTCGCGACCATGCATCCTTCCTCGCCAATCTCGGGCTCGGCCGGTCGGCCCTCGACGCGGCGGTGCGGGAGGCGTTCGCGGCCCGGGAGCCGCTCGCTGACTGGCCGGCCGACCAGGTAGCCGGCCTGGTGCGTGACCGCTATGACAGCGTCGCTTGGACGGAGCGCACCGCTTGACGGCCCGGGAAAACCCCGCGGAATCATCGTCGTTTGGGGAATCCGAGCCCGCCATCAGGGGCTGCGGCGAACTGGCAGTCTGGGGAAACCCTGCCGGCACTGCGGAATGGGGAGCGGCCTGATTGCGATGTCATCGCGGGGCCGATGGCCTGTCGATGCAATGAGCGGAGCGGCGGGTTCGGCAACCGATGGCAGAAACGGCAAGGGACCTCAAACCAGCCTTTCTTCCAGGGGCCTTCCCCAGTAGGTTTCCGGCCCGATCGACACGAGGTCGATTCACAGAGCCCGCAACAGGAGGTTGCAATCGATGCGCCTGCATATGAACGCCGCGGACGTCCGCGAGCTGGTTTCGAGCCACTTTCTCAAGCTGGGTGCCCACGTCGACGACGTCGCCGACGTGCAGGAGAACATCCGGATCGATCGTGGCCGGTGCGTGGCGCGGTGCTATCGCGTGGCTGAGATGTTCGCGATGTGGCTGATCGACGTGGGCGTCCTGCAGTTTTACGACGCCGACGGCGAAATGCTCCACACGGTGAACCTGTTCACCGAACTCATGCCTTCGCGGGCCGCGGCCTGACCGCGGGCCTGCCCGGCCACGCGGCGACCACGAGATTCGAGCTACGAACCAAGGGGATCGTCTGCGCCCATGGGTGGCGCGGACGGGGCGGGGAGTCGAACCATCATGCCGTCGAGCACGCCGTCGAGAAGTGGCCACGCGCCGCGGCTGTCGATCGTGATTCCGGCCGCCGACGTGGCCACCCTTGAAGACACGCTCGTGAGCGTGCTCGAGAACCGTCCGGCCGACTGCGAGATCGTCGCGGTCTTGGCGGTTCCCTACGCGGATCCCTGGAGCATCGGCGATGAGGTGCGGTTCGTGCAGGCGCCGGCAGGGGCGAGCGTGGTTGACTGCGTGAACGTGGGCATGGCCTCGAGCGGCGGCGAGATCGTGCACATCTTGCGGGCCGGCTGGCGGGCCACCGACGGCTGGGCCGAGGCGGCGCTCGAGCAGTTCGCCGATCCCGACGTGACGGCGGTGGTGCCGCTGACGGTGGCTGCAGGCGACCGCGGCCGCGTGGTGGCGGCGGGCGTGCGGCGCACGAGCGGCGGCCGGAGCGTGGTGAACGCGCCTGCGCGGCGCGACCAGCGCATCGATACCTTTAAGGCGGCGTCGGTGGCCCAGCCGGCGGCGCCCGCTCTCGAGGCCGGCTTCTGGCGTGCCGAGGCCGTGCCGGCGAGCGGCTTTTCCAAGGCCTGCGGTGACCGGCTGGCAGCGGCCGACATGGCCGCGGCGGTGGCCTGCATGGGCGACGCGGTCGTGGTCGAGCCGGCCTGCCAGGTGGTGGAAGGGCCGGTGACGAAGCGGGGCTCCTGGTTTACCGAGGGGCTTCATGCCGAGCGGCTGTTCTGGCGGAGCCTGGCGGGTGAGCAGCCGATCGCGGCGCTCGTGGCCCACGTGGGCGAGGTGATCCGCCATGCGGTGGCGGCCGCGCCGCTGGGCACGCTTGCGATGTTGGCCGGGCGGCTGGCCTGTCTGTTGCAGTTTGGGTCGTGCCTGGGCCGCGCGCGGGAGCTCAACGCCCTGCAGGCGGAGGCCGGGGCACGGCGCCGTGCGGCGGCCGACGACACTGGCGGGCAGATCGTGCGGATCGACGCGGGCCATGTGCCGGGCCGGCCGAAGCGGCGGCCGGCGGCAGTGGCCGGCAGCGTGTCGCCCGCTGGCGGTGGCCGGGATTCGTCGCTGCGGCGTTCGGCCTGAGCCTCGCGCGTCGCGGCCCTCGGGCGGCCTCCTGTTCCCGCGGTCGGCGGCCTGTTAGACTCGGGTCGTCGGTGGCGATCGCAGCCCCGAAAACCGCTGCATCAAGCGTGCCCTCGTAGCTCAATTGGATAGAGCGTCAGCCTCCGGAGCTGAAGGTTACAGGTTCGATCCCTGTCGAGGGTATTGATTGCCCCGGGTGTTTCCCGCAACGAGCGGCCGCCCTACGTCCGCCCGATTGCGAGGCTCGCAAGAGCGACTGCGGGCATGACTCAGAGCGTGGCGAGCCGCCAATGGCAAGAAATGTTCGCGATCGACGCGAACCACACGATCCCGATTGCCACGGTGACGTCGAGCACCCACTGAAACGAGAGGGGAGAGAGCTTGGGCAGCGGTGCCGCCCAGATCGCGGTCCAGAGCGTCGTGAAGAAGAGCAGGCGGAAGGTCTCCATGAACGATGAGTGTAGCCCCCTGGATCCCACCTGGCCGTCGTGGCTTGCCGCGGGGGCCCGAGGGTAAGATGCCTTTCGTCACCCTCGATCCCGGAGCCTCCCATGACCGATGTCGTCTGGTTTCTTCTGATCGGCCTCGCGGCCGGGTGGCTTGCGAGCCAGATCATGAAGGGGGGCGGCTCGGGCCTCGTCACCGATCTGAT
>CAMCPF010000189.1 GCA_945876515.1 Candidatus Kuenenia stuttgartensis | reverse complement strand
CCCCTCATACTGAAGAAACAGCCGCCCCGGATTCACGCCCACGAAGCCGGCCACGCCATCGCTCGGCGAGCACATCGTCTGCCCCTCGCCGATCGTGACCACGCTCTCGCGGGGCGCGTAGGGGAGGAGTTCGTGAAATCGCCACACGCCGCTGAAGGCCAGCGGATCATGTCGTCGCATCCACTTGCGCTCGAAGAACTCGAACGAGTTGGGCGGCCGGAGCCGGTCCCAGTCGTATTCGACGTCGAGCAGGTTGCCGCACGCCGGGCAGGACGTGAGCACCTCGTCGACCGAATAGGTCGCCCCGCAGGCCGGGGAGATGCACTGTTGAAACGCGAGATCGGTGCGGGCAGCGACGGCCACGGGCAGACTCCGTACGCCCCGGAGTCATTGAATCGCCGTCGGCGGAACGGGAAAGAGGTCCCGGTACGGGGCCCCGCCGAACTGAGCCAAAGGTAGGTCAGCTTTTCGCTGACAGCAAGCCGAGCCTGCAGCCGGGCCAAACGCCCCCTCCTCGCACCGGGCGGTTCGCGGGGCTGCCAGTTTGACAGCCCCTGACTTCGGCCATATTCTCGTGAGTTTGGTCAGGCGGGGTGTCCCGCCCAAGCCCTCTCCCCGATGGCGGATCCAGCGATGAAAGCAGCGGAGATGAAGGTCTTCAAGGCGGCCCTCGAGACCATGCGGGCCCGGTTACGGGGCGATGTCTCGACGATGGCGGATGCCGCCCTCCGCAAGACCCGCAGCGAGGCGAGTGGCGACCTGTCGAGCATGCCGATCCACATGGCCGACATCGGCTCCGACGCCTTCGAGCAGGAGTTCACCCTCAGCCTGATGGCCACCGAGGAAGAGACCCTGGATCTGGTCGAGCAGGCCCTGGCACGGATCCGCGACCGCACCTACGGGGTGTGCGAGGAGTGCGAGGGCGTGATCGCCAAGAAGCGGCTCGAGGCCATTCCTTTCGCCCCGCTCTGCATCCGCTGTGCCGAGAAACTCGAGAGCGGCTCGGGCGGACGGCCCCGGCAACCCCGCTGAGGGATCGGTCGGCGGACCGCTCACCGCCCGCCCCAGGAGGGGGATCTGCATGCGCCCGACCCGAGGCTGGCCGTTGTTCGCGCTGGTGGTCGCCGTCTCCTTGGCGGCCGACCTGGTGACCAAGGAGGCCATCTTCTCGCGGTTGGGGATGCCCGGCGAGGGGCGGAGGATCGTCTTCGTACCGGGCGTCTTCGAACTGGAGACAAACCTCAACGAAGGGGCTTTATTCGGGATGGGGCAGGGGCTCAGTTGGCTGTTCGCCATCGTTTCCGTGGCGGCCCTGGTCGGGATCCTGGCCATGCTCGCCCGGCCGGCGGCCCGGGACAGCGGTTGGCTGCTCGTCGCGCTCGCGCTGATCTGCGGAGGCATCCTCGGCAATCTCTATGACCGGCTCGGCGTGCCCGGCCTGGTCTGGCACGCGCCGCCCGAGCGGGTGGGCCAGCCGGTGTATGCCGTTCGCGATTGGATCCATGTGACGGTGCCCGGCGTGATCGACTGGCCGATCTTCAATCTCGCTGATTCCTGGCTGGTGATCGGGGCAGGTATGCTCGTGCTCGCCTCGTTCCGCACGCCCCCCGCGGCCGAACAGATCCTGCCCGCATGACCTCGTCCATGGCCCCGCCCCCGCAGCCTGAGCCCGCCATCGCAGCCCGGCTCGAGGCGGCGTTGGCCGTTACCCGCCTGGCCGCGACCGAGACGCTCCGCTGGTTTCGCAGCCCGGCGCTTGCCGTCGAGCGGAAGGCCGACGCCTCGCCGGTCACCCAGGCCGACCGCGCGGCCGAGGCGATCCTGAAGCGGGAACTGCTCGCAGCCTTCCCTGCCGACGGCTTCCTGGGGGAGGAGACGGGCGCGACGCCGGGCACGTCGGGCTACGAGTGGATCGTGGACCCGATCGACGGCACGAAGTCGTTCGTCCGCGGGGTGCCGCTCTACGCCACGCTCGTGGGCTGCCGGCAGGCAGGCCGCGGCGTGCTGGGCGTGATCGCGATCCCAGCCCTCGAGGAGCTGGCCTATGCCGCCGTGGGCGGCGGGGCCTGGACGGTCCGTGGCGGCGGGCCACCCGTAGCCGCCCGGGTTTCCGGCCGGGCGACGCTGGCCTCGGCGCTCGTCTGCTCGAGCGACTTCGTCGATTTTGGCCGCTGGGCCGCCGGTGGCGAAGCCGGCCGGGCGGCGCGAGAGCGAATCGACCGGGCGGCCGAGCTCGTCCGCACCTGGGGCGATGGCTACGGCTACCTGCTCGTGGCAACGGGCCGCGCGGACGTGATGATCGATCCCCGCCTCAATCCTTGGGATGCCGCGGCGGTGGAAGTGGTCGTGACGGAGGCGGGGGGCCGGTTCAGTGACTGGCTCGGCCGCGATTCGATCGATTCGGGCGACGGCCTGGCCACCAACGGGCTCGTCCACGACGAGGTGCTGAATCTGCTGCGGCCAGGGCCGTGACTCACGGCGCCGCGGCGCCTCCACTCGGTCGGCGAGCCGATCCACCCGGATCCGCACACAGTCGCTGCCGGCGTGCTTGCGGGCGTTGTTCAGCGACTCCTGCACGATCCGGTAGACCGTGGTCTGCAGGGTCGGGGGGATGTCGTCGAGGCCGGGATCGAGGGTCGCCTCAACCGCGATTCCCGCCTCCCGAAGATCGCCGCCGAGGTCTTCCAGCGCCGCCCGCAAGCCCAGGTCGTCGAGCGCCGCCGGCCGGATTCCCCGAATCACCCGCCGGCCGTCCTCGATTCCCTTGGCCAGGCATTCGATGACGGACTCGACCACCGCGGCGCAGGGACCAACCGCGTCCCCTTCGCGGAGCCCTTCGAGCATCATCTTCGATCCAACGGCGTATTGGATCAGCCCGTCGTGAAACTCGTGACACAGCAACTGCTTCTCATCTTCCTGGACATCGATCAGGTTTCGCAGCAGCCGTTCCCGACGGGCGAGTTCACGGTTGGCCCGTTCCAGCCCCGTGATGTCGAGCACCGTGCCAATAAATCCCGTGATCTCGCCGTGATCGTCGTGGATCGGGCCACTTCCTGCGAGCAGGCGCACAAGAGCCGCGGCCAACCCGAGACAGGAGAGCACGCAGGCGGACAGGATCCAGCCACTCATGAATCACCCCGCTCGACCTTGACCACCTCGGCCCGACCCAATCATACGGCCGCCCGAACGCGGCCGCCGCCAGGGTGGAGGCTCGTCACAGGCCGCGCAACGCCCGCCTGGTCACCCACCGCCGGTAGCCGAACATGAACCACAGACTCGGCCACGAGAAGAGTGCGCGTGTGACCAGCCCCCAGAAGCCCCGCTTGTGCTCGTACTCGATGTGCTCGCGGATCTCCGTCCGGCCGCCGTCGAGCGGCACGAAGGAATGGGTGTGTTCCCACTTCGCGGCCGGCCCGGAGGCCTGCACGTCGGTGAAGCCTCGCTCCGACACGCCCCGGTGCACGGCTCGCCACCGCAGCGGCAGCGGCCCGACCCAGAGCGTGAACTCCGACACGCTCCCTTCTGCCAGCGGCTCGATCGAGTGCAGTTGCACGATCGTCGGAGGTGGCGTGAGCCGCTTCAGGGCCGAGGTGTCGCGATGGAACTCCCGGACGGCTTCCAGGGGGGCATCGACGATGAATGCGTAGTCGAAGACGGGCATGGGAGCATGGTAGGCCGGATTGCGGCAAAAAGGGCGTGGCTTGCGGGAAATCGTCGCTCGGGTATGATCACAACCTTCGTTTCCCGCTCATTTCCGAGGTTTTCCGGTGGCACGTTCCTGTCAGGTCTGCGGCAAGGGCTTCTCGGTCGGCAACCAGGTCACGATCCGCGGCAAGGCGAAGTATCTCGGCGGCGTCGGCACCAAGGTGACCGGCATCACCCGCCGCAAGTTCAAGCCGAACCTGCAGCGGCTGCGGGTTACGATCGGCAACGGCACCAACTCCACGCTGCTCGTCTGCACACAGTGCATCAAGAGCGGCAACGTGACCAAGCTTGTAAAGCAGAAGCCGTTCCGCCTGCCGAAGGTGGAGAAGTCGAAGCCGGCTACCGAGGAGGCGGTGCCATCGGGACCGCGGGCTCGGCCCTAGGCCTCGTTGAGCGGCGCCGCGCCCGATCCCGCCCCATTCTCCGTCTTCACCCCCGGCCCATGAGCCTCTCCCGTCAGGACGTCGCCAAGGTCGGCCGACTCGCGCGGCTGGCCCTTTCCGAGGCCGACCTCGAGCGGATGACCGGGGAGCTCACAAAAATCGTCGGGTTCGTCTCGCAGCTCGGCGAGCTCGACACCGACGCGGTCGAACCGCTGGCCCATCCGCTCGACACCAAGAACGTGTTCCGTGAGGACCAGCCGGCCCCGTCGTTGACGACGGAACAGGCCCTCGCCTCGGCCCCGCGACACGATGGGGCGTGTTTTCTCGTGCCGGCCGTCCTCGGAGAATCGGGTGCCGCCTGACGCCCGTCCTGCGCCCTCGCCCATGCAACCGCTCGACCGTTCCGCCACCGAACTCGTCGCCGCCGTGCGTTCGGGCGACCTGACGGCGGTGGCCTGCACCGAGGCGTTTGTCGACCGGATCGAGGCGGTCAACGGCCGCGTCAACGCCTTTCTCGCCGTGGATCGTCAGCGGGCCCTCGACCAGGCGGCGGCGATCGACGCGCGGCGGTCGGCCGGCCAGCCACTGGGCGCGCTGGCGGGCCTGCCGGTCGCGGTGAAAGACGCCCTCTGCACGACCGACTTTCCCACCACCTGCGCCTCGCGAATGCTGGCCGGCTACCGGCCTCCCTATGACGCCGACGTGGTGGCCCGGCTGCGGCGGGCCGACGCCGTCATCGTTGGCAAGACGAACATGGATGAGTTCGCGATGGGAGGCTCCAACGAGAACTCGGCCTTCGGCGACGTCCACAACCCGTGGGACCTTGCCCGCACGCCCGGCGGCTCGAGTGGCGGATCGGCAGCCTGCGTGGCCGCCGACATGGCGCCGGTCGCCATCGGCTCCGACACGGGCGGCTCGATACGGCAGCCAGCCGGCCTGTGCGGGATCACCGGGTTCAAGCCGACCTACGGCCGGATCAGCCGCCGAGGTCTCGTGGCCTTCGCCTCGAGCCTTGACCAGATCGGGCCGATGGCCCGCTCCGCCGCCGACTGCGCCCTCGTGATGGAGACGATCGCCGGCCACGATCCCGGCGACGCGACCTCGCTGGGCGAACCGGTGCCCAGCTACACCCATGAGCTCACCGGCTCGCTCGCCGGCCTCCGGATCGGCCGCGTGGCCGAGCACTACGGCCCCGGCCTCGACCCCGAAGTGGCCCAGGGGGTCGAGGAGGCGTTTGCGGCCTTCAGGGCGGCGGGGGCGACGATTCACGATGTCGAGCTGCCTCACGCCAAGTACGGCATCCCCACCTACTACCTGATCGCCCCCTGCGAAGCGTCGAGCAATCTGGCGCGGTACGACGGCGCTCACTATGGAGTCCGGGCCGAGCCCGGAAGGGGAGTCCGGGCCGAGCCCGGAAGGGGAGTCCGGGCCGAGCCCGGAAGGGGCCGCCATGCCGAGGCTGGAGATGGGGACGCCGGGCAGTTCGAGTCGCCGCTGGTCGAGATGTATTGCCGCAGCCGTGCGGAGGGATTCGGGCCCGAGGTCAAGCGGCGGATCATGCTCGGGACCTACGCCCTTTCGGCCGGCTACTACGAGGCCTTCTATGCCAAGGCGCTCCGCGTCCGCCGCCTCATCCAGCGGGATTTTCTCGAGGCCTTCGCGAAGGTGGACGTGATCGCCGGGCCCGTCTCGCCGACGGCGGCCTTCCTGCTGGGCGAGAAGACGGGCGATCCGCTGGCCATGTATCTGGTGGACATGTACACCGTCGGGACCAACCTGGCCGGGATCGGCGGCATTTCCTTTCCCTGCGGGTTCACGGCCGGCGGGCTGCCGATTGGTTTCCAACTCCAAGGGCCCGCCCTCTCCGAATCGCTCCTGCTGCGGGCCGCCCACCAGTATCAGCAGCTGACCGACTGGCACCTCCGCCGCCCCGCGCTCGCCACCTGACCGCCGCTCCATGCCCGCCCCGCCCCCCACCGCCGAGCCCTACACGACCATCATCGGTCTGGAGGTGCACGTGCAACTGCAGACCAAGACGAAGCTCTTTTGCGGCTGCGTGACCACCTTCGGCGCAGCCCCCAACACACATGTCTGTCCCACCTGCCTCGGGCTGCCAGGTTCGCTGCCTGTGATGAATCGCCAGGCCTTCGAACTCGCGCTCCGGGCCGCCCTCGCCCTCGACTGCACGATCGCCC
>CAMCPF010000188.1 GCA_945876515.1 Candidatus Kuenenia stuttgartensis | reverse complement strand
AGGAGGCCGTTCAGGCCCGCGTGCAGCAGATCCGGATGCAGATCGAGAACACCGAGAGCGAGTACGACCGCGAGAAACTCCAGGAGCGGCTCGCCAAGCTCACCGGCGGCGTGGCGATCGTCTCCGTCGGGGCGGGCACCGAGGCCGAGATGAAGCAGAAGAAGGCGCGTGTCGAAGACGCGCTCCACGCCACCCGGGCGGCGGTCGAGGAGGGTATCGTGGCCGGTGGCGGCGTGGCGCTCCTCCGCTGCCGCGAGGCGGTGGAAAAGGCCCGCTCGCAGGCCAAGGGTGATGAAAAGATCGGCGTGGACATCATCCTGCAGGCGCTCGAAGCCCCGATCCGGCAGATTGCCGAGAACGGCGGAATCGACGGGGCCGTGGTGGCCGACGAAGTGGCGGGCAAGGATCTGACCGTGGGCTTCGACGCCAACAAGGGCGAGTATGTGGACATGTACAAGGCCGGGATCATCGACCCCGTCAAGGTGGTGCGGGTGGCCCTGACCAACGCGGCGAGCATCGCCGGGCTGCTCCTGACGACCGAGGCCCTCGTGACCAACCTCGACAAGGACGACGCCAAGAAGCGGAAGATCGAAGGCAGCGTCAGGTAGGCCTGCGGCGGAGCCGCATGCGGGCCGGTGAGGAGCCATGGTCGATCAGCGCGACTACTACGAAGTGCTCGGGGTCGCGAAGCGAGCCTCGGCGACTGAAATCACCGCGGCGTATCGCAAACTCGCGATCCGCTTCCATCCCGACAAGAACCCGGGTGATGCCGAGGCCGCGACCCGCTTCAAGGAGGCGGCCCGAGCTTTCGAGGTGCTCTCCGACGCCGACCTGCGTGGTCGGTATGACCGCTTCGGCCACGCCGGCGTCGAGGGGGGACGGCGGCACGACTTCAACGACATCTCGGATGTCTTCGAGGCCTTCGGCGACCTGTTCGGCGGAGGCATGTTCGGCGAGGCCTTTGGAAGCGGCCGGCAGCGGCAGTCGCGGGCTCGCAAGGGCCGCGACGTGTTCTGCCAGGTGCAGCTCTCGCTCGTCGAGGCTGCGCGGGGCGTCACCAAGACGGTCGAGTTCGACCGCCACGAAACCTGCGGCGAGTGCGATGGCAGCGGGGCCCGAAAGGGCACGCAGCCCCAGCCCTGCGATTATTGCGGCGGCCGCGGCCAGGTGATCCAGTCGGCCGGCGTCTTTCGGCTCCAGACGACCTGCCCCGCCTGTCGCGGCGCCGGCGCCGTGATCCGCGACCGCTGCCCGGCCTGCGGCGGCGAGGGCGTGACGCCGGAGCGGGCCGCCCGCACGGTCACGATCCCCGCCGGCGTTGATCGCGACGTCCGCGCGAGGCTCGCCGGTGAGGGCGAGCCGGGGGCCGCTGGTGGCCCGCCAGGCGACTGCTACTGTGTGATCGAAATCGAGGATCATCCGTTCCTCGTGCGGGAGGGCAGGGATCTCCACTGCGAGGTGCCCGTCAGCTTCACCCAGGCGGCGCTCGGGGCGACGGTCGAGGTGCCCACGCTCGACGGGCCCAAGCCCCTCGAGATCGTCCGCGGCACCCAGCCCGGCGACGTGATCCGCGTCCGCGGGCTGGGAATGCCCGAGGTGCGGGGCCGCGGCATCGGCGACCTGCACGTGCACGTGCACGTGGAGGTGCCCAAGAGCCTCTCACCCCGGGCCGAGGAGCTGCTCCGGGAACTGGCCGCCGAGGAGCACGCCACGGTGAGTCCCAAGCGCACGAGTTTCTTCAGCCGGCTTGCCGAGTATTTTCAGGGGCGAGAGACTGCGGGGGGCGACGAGACCCGTGACGAGCAGGAGCATTCGACATGACCGCGCACGACGACGAGGGCGACGATCTGACGGCGACCGACGATTCGACGGCCGGGCCCACCACGCCCGGGGGCCCCGACGCCGCCGAACTTCAGGACCGCCTGCTGCGGCTTCAGGCCGAGCTGGAGAACTTCCGCAAGCGAGCCCGGCGGGAGTACGACGATGCCCAGCGCTACCGTGAGATCGACCTGCTTCGCGACCTGCTGCCGGTGCTCGACACCGTCCAGCGGGCGATCGACGCCGCCGAGAAGACCGATGACGTGGAGAGCCTGCGGGCGGGCTTCCGGATGACCGCCCAGCAGATCGAGAAGCTGCTGACGAGCCACGGCTGCCACACGATCCCGACGGAAGACCAGCCCTTCGACCCCACCGTGCACGACGCGATCCAGCAGATGGCAGTGCCGGGCAAGGCGGCGGGCACCGTCGTCGGGACCGTGAGCCGTGGCTTCACGCTCCACGACCGGGTGGTGCGGCCGGCCCAGGTGATCGTCGCCAAGGAGTGACCGATGCCGACCTACGACTATGTCTGCGATGGCTGCGGCCACGCCTTCGAGCTCTTCCAGTCGATGACCGACGAGGTCAAGAAGACCTGCCCGAAGTGTAAGAAGAAGAAGCTCCGCCGCCTGATCGGCTCAGGCGGCGCGATCGTCTTCAAGGGCTCGGGCTTCTACAAGACCGACTACCGCAGCGACTCCTACAAGAAGAGCGCCGCGGCCGATTCGGGCGGCGGCAAATCCGACTCCGGCAAGAAGTCGGACTCCGGCGGCTCGGCCGCCAAGGGCTCGGGCGGGGAGTGAGCCGATGCCCCGCTGTCCGGTCTGTGATGCCGCCGTGAGCCTGGAGACGAGCCCCACCCTGCCGTTCTGCAGCGACCGCTGCCGGCTGGTCGACCTGGGCCGTTGGCTCGATGAGTCCTACGCGCTGCCCGAGCCGCCCCGGAATGACGAGGCCGATGGGGACGGCGAACCCCCGCCCGCAGACGAGGACTGACGGTCTGGCGGCCCCGGCGTATACTCCCCGCCCGGCGGGCGACAGTGGCCCGCAGCCCTCGCAGGTGACCCATGACCACCGCCCCCGCACCGTCGGGAAGCATCGTCCACGAGATCCGCTGGAGCGACGCGCTTCCCTGGTGGATCCTGTTTCGCGCGGCAGGGGCGGCCTTCTCGCCGACGGTGATCCTGTTGGCCGCGCTCGGTGCGGCGGCGGTGTGGGCGGGCTGGTCGGCTGCGGATCGGGCCGGGTTGACGGTGCCCGCAGTAGGTCTGGCACCGGCAGACGGCGGCCTGGCCCTGCCTTCGCCGAGCGGCGGCCCCGTCACGGTCGATCCGCTCGCCCCGAGCGGGACCGTGCTCGGCTGGGTTCGGAGCCTCTCGACCTGGCTCCCTGACCATGTCACCGAGGCGGCGCGGCTTGTGGCCCTGCCCTTCCGCCCCACCACGGCGGCGGCCGCGGCCGCTGCAGCCCTGGCCCGCGTGGGCTGGTTCGTGCTGGTGTGGGCCATCTTCGGGACGGCCATCTCCCGGTGCGTGGCGCTCAAACTCGCCGGTGAAGAGCCGATTGGGCCGGTGGGGGCGTTGGCCTATGGTTCGAAAAAATGGCCGCCCGCCTTCAACTCGATGCTGCTCGTGCTCGTCGGGATCGCGGCCCTGAGCGTGCCCGGCGCGCTGCTCGGGCTGGCGATGCGGACCGAGTGGGGATTGGCCCTCGCGGGGGCAGTGTGGCCGCTGGTGCTGCTCGGGGCGGTCGTGCTCGCGATCCTCGCCGTGGGCCTCATCGCCGCCTGGCCACTGATGGTGGCCGCGATCGGCGTCGAGCGGGGCGACAGCTTCCAAGCGATCTCGACCGCGTTTTCCTATCTCTACCAGCGGCCGCTCCACTATGCCTTCTACCTGCTGGTCGGTCTGTTGGTGGCGGTTCCCGCGCTGGCCGCGGCCGGGCTGTTCGCCGACGCCACCGGCACACTGGCGATGTGGGCGGCGAGCTTTGGGATGGGGCACGAGCGGACCGCCATGGTGATCGAGGGCCTCGGAGCGGCCGGCCCCCTGGCCGACACCTGGGGCATGGGCGCGCTGCGGTTCTGGTCCAGGGGCTTGGTCACCCTCCTGGCCTCGTTCGGCTGGGGCTACTTCTGGGCGATTGCCACCGCCGCGTATCTCGTGCTCCGCCAGGACGTCGATGGCACGCCGCTCGACGAGGTCGTGCTCGATGAGCCGGGCGGCCAGGCCTCCTGAGGTCGGCCGCGTCCGACGCCGCTTGCGTGCCGCCCAGGGCCGCTACTCGGTGAGGCTGGCAGGCGCGCCGGGCCTCTCCCCTGACCGCCACCGCTTCAGCAACCCGGCGAAGCCGCCGAGCAGTTCCCCCCGGCTGACCACGTCATCGGCGCCGGCACCGCGGGCCAGCGCCAGCCGCTCGCGAGCCACGTGCGGTCCGAAGGCCACGATGGTGGCTCGGGAACCGCCGTTCGCCTGGGCGTCTACCGCCATCCGGGCCCGGGTGACCACCACCGCCGGGTCCTCGGGGAGTGACTGCAGATCGAGCAGCACCACGTCGTGCGGCCCACCGTGCGGGGAGTCGGTCAGGCTGCGAAGCGTCTCCAGCGTGGCCCCGGCCTCGCGACACAGCCCGGCGAGCCGGCTGGTCGCCATCAGATCGGGCGAAACGAGGAGGACTTTGAGCTCACCGGCCATCGGCAATACCCTCAGGGCGGTGGCAAGGATATCGCTTCCGTAAGGTTTTGCCCACGCCGATCTCAGACCGCCTCCGGTCCCCGGACCTCACGATACAGCTGCACTGCGTCGCTGATGGGCAGGGCGTGCAGCCGCCCCGACGCCGAGTCGCCCCCCGCCTCGAGCGCCGCGGTGATCGCCCGCACGGCCGGCTCGAGGAAGTCGTCGTTGACGGCGATTTCCAGGATCGCCTGCTGCAGCAGGCTTCCGTCTGCCGCCCGCCAGCCCTGGGCGTCACAGACCGTCATCCGCGTCACGCTCACCGCGGAGAGCGCTTGCCGCACGCTCTCGACCTGCGACGGCTTGAGCACGGCTACGATCAGGCGCATGAGGGACTCCGCCACCAGATCTCGACGGGCTCAAGGCCGAGGCAACAGCAAATCGGCGTCGAGCACCTTGTCGATTCTCGACCGCAGGTCGGCGAGGTGGGCACGTGACGGGGCGTCGAGCTTCACATCCTGCTTGGCGAGCAATGCCTCGATCCCAGTGTCGAGCGACCGCAGTTGGTCGGCGGCGAGCGCCTGAGCGTCGGGATTCGCCGCTCCGCCCGTCATAGCCAGACCGGCCAGCCGCGAGACGTAGGCCCTCTGCAGACCCCGACGGAGGCTGGAGATCGCCGGCTTTCGCGGCGTGTAGTCGCCGGCCCCCGTCTCCGTCACCTCCCGCATTACCGCCTTGCCGAGCCGCTCGAACAACTCAGCCGTCGTGAAGGCGTCCGCGTCGGCGGGCACCTTGAGCTCGTTGTCGCGAATCCGGGCCAGCACGAGCGGATCCAGCAGCCGGCCGAGCACACGATCCTGCCACATCAGCATCACCTCGTGGACGGGATAGTCCTCGCGGTCCACCTCGTTGGTGCCCCAGTGCATCCAGCGGCTCGCCGCCAACTGGTTGTAGAGGTCCGGCGGAAACGAAAACGGCTTGTCTCCGAACATCTCCGCGGCCAGGAGATCGACCGCCGCCCGCTGCTTTGCCGCGTCGACCACGACGAACGGCGGCCGGGCATTGGCATCACCCTTGTGGCTCCGGGAGCCCGCCAATCCACCCACCAGCCGGGCGGCGTTGTACATCGCGCCGCCGTGCGTCGCGACCAGGACGCCGAAGGCCTGACGCACCCGCTCGTACCGGCCACCCGAGCCGTCCTCCTCGCGGCCCGCCATCCGATCGACGATGCCGGGCATCACCTGCGCCACCAGCTCGGCCCGGGCCCGGGCGAACTCGATCGGATCGCTGCCGAGGTCGAAGCGATTGGAGTGCGGATCGGGATCGCCCCATTCGGTGTCCTCGTCGGTGGCGTAGGCGAGTTCCGGCTCTCCGCTGCGGCCGGCGATCTTCTCAAGTTCCGTGCGCTCGGCCTCTGGGCTGCCGCCGGGCAGCGGCTTGTAGCCATACTCGATCGCCCAGACGTCGTAGGGGCCGAGCCGGGCCGCGTAGTAGTCCCCCTGGGTCTTGCCCTTGGGCATGATGTTGACCGGGATGTAGTCCATCACGCTGGTGCTGCCGCCCGCCCGCCGGGTCTTCTCCACGTCGTTCAGGTCGCCGAGCGACCGGAAGGCGCTGCCTTTGAAGTTGTGCCGCAGGCCGAGCGTGTGCCCGACCTCGTGCATCGCCACGAGCGTCAGCCCCTGCATCACGAGTTTCTCCTTCTCCTCCTCGGAAAGCCCATCGGCCGCATTGACCGCCAGGGCCGTAGCGGCGAGCGCAGTCTCCCGGGCGTGGCCGTCGAACAGCGTGCAGCCGGGGCAGCAGCCCGGGCCGCCGTGCCCCGCCCGGGG
>CAMCPF010000187.1 GCA_945876515.1 Candidatus Kuenenia stuttgartensis | reverse complement strand
CTCCGGCCTCCGGGCCTTCGCTCGCTCTGTGCCGGCTCGCTGCGGCATCCTGCCTGCGCTCGCCAGCAAGGCCGGCTCCCTTGGCACGGGCAACCCCTCGCGGGCCATGGGGCCCGTGGATGCCCCGTGTGGAACGCTGGTCGCCTGCCGCTTCATTTCGTCTGGACCGGCTTGGCCCCCTCCTTGATCGCGAACAGGTGGCTCTTGTTGGCGATGTAGAGCGTGTCGCCCACGGCGATCGGGGTCGAATAGACGCTGTTCCCCATGTTGATCTCGCCCAGGATCTTCATTTCGGGGGAGATCGCGAAGATCGTGATGTCACCGTCCTCGTCACCGATGTAGACCTTGCCGTCGGCGATCAGCGGGGAACCCCAGCTCGCCGCCAGCATGTCGTACGTCCAGTGGGGCTTGCCCGTCTCGAGGTCGAGGCAGTGGAAGAGCCCGCTGAAGTCGGCCACGAAGAGCAGGCCATCCTGGATCGCTACGGTGCCGCAGGTGCGGTGCATCGTCTCCTCGAAGGAGAGTTTGCCGTTGCCGTCGGCGTCGAGGCCCGGGTAATGCCACTTCGCCGCCGAGTTGGGGTTCGGCCGGGCCACTTCCCCCTCCTCCTCGATCACGGCCTGGTTGCGGCGATGGGGCAGGGGGGTGTTCGGGTCCTTGAGGCTGACGGCGATCTCACTGGAGACGTCGCCTCGCTTGGTGGGGTCGATGCACCACAAGTGGCCCACGCCCTCGCCGTGCTCGGGATCCTCGCCCACGGCGATGTAGACCAGGCCGTCGTGGATCACCGGCGTGCCGATGATGTGGTTGCGGTCGGCCCGGCCGCCGAGGGAATACTTCGAGACCTTGGGGTTGCAGTCGAACTTCCAGAGCAGCTTCGACTTGCCATTGTCGCCGCGGGCGTCGAACGAATAGACCCAGCCGTCGCCGCCGCCGAAGATCGCCTGGGGAACGCCGTCGATCTCCGCGAAGGCCGGGCTCGACCACTGGCCGTGCAGCACGTTCGCTCCCGGCGCGCCGTCGGCCCAGAGCAGCTTGCCGTCCCGCTTGTCGATGCACAGGAAGCTCGGCGCCGCGAAGTTGGGGAGGTTGATGTGCCCCTCATCCACACCGTTGCCGGTGATCACGAACAGCCAGTCGCCGTGGCCGGTCACGCTGCAGGAGCACATGTTGTGCTGCGAGACGCCCAGCTCCTTCATCATGTCGAGCACCCAGACCACATCAGCCTCGTCGTCGGCCACCACCTTTTCTGCCGTGAAGGGGCCGTCGTTCTCGCCGTCGCGGAAGCCCTCGGTGTCGAGGCACTTCACCTCGCCGCGGCTGGTCACGTACCAGAGGCGATCCCCCTCGATCATGGGCGCGCAGCAGATCCCCTGGAGCGGCCAGTCGTGGACGCGGCCGGTGGGCAGCTTCTCGCTCGAGTCCTGCCAGAGGAAGGAGCCATCCTTGACGTCGAAGGCCAGGAGGCAGCCGAGATCGGTCGCCGGGGGATACCGCTTCAGCCAGCCCTTGCCGTTGTTCGAGCCCACGTAGACCTTGCCGCCGGCCACGACCGGATTGCCGTACGACTGGCTCCCGAGGGCCGCCACCCAGGCGACGTTCTGGCTCGACTCGGACTTCCAGGCCCCCGTGTCGTAGTCGAACTCGCCCGGGGCCCACTCCACCGGCAGGTTCGCGGCCTGGGGCGTGTTGTTGCGGGCGGGCGAGCCGCCCCACTGGTTCCAGTCGGCCGCGGCGAGCTGGCCGCCCAAGCCCGGGAGCAGGCCGCCGAGCAGGGCGACGGATACGGTGCGCACGAACAGGCTCATTTCACGGCCTCCACGGAGACGTTGTCGATGAAGATCTCAGAATCCTTCGAGTTGCCGAAGAAGCCGGGGCTGCCCTGGAGGTTGCCGGCCTCGTGAACCGCCTCGATGGTCCAGGCATCGGGCTCGGGCTCGCCCCGCGGCCAGACCTTGCCCCGCAGGACCGCCGCCCCGTCCCGCGTGCGGGCCTCGAACTTCATGGTGTACCAGCGGCCTGCTTCCCACGGGTAGGGAATCGTCTTCGAGAAGTGGGTGGCCACCTGGGGCGGCCAGGAGCGGAGTTGGAGTTGCTGGGCGGCGCCCATCAGGTCGAGCGTGTATCGCTGGGCGATGAGTCCCATGTCGGGCATCCGGGCCTTCTCCAGGGCCGCGGCCGTGCCGAAGGCCTTGGTGAAGGCGTCGGCATCACTGTCCGTCGTGCGAGTCGCCGGGTCACCGGGCGCGCCCACGCCGCTCTCCGCCGCCCGCAGGTCGGCCCGGATGGCATAGTCATGGAGCCCGATCGGGCCGATCCAGCCCTGGCTCCGCGTGCCCTTGGGGATCGTCGTCACCTTGACGAGGCATTTGGAGCCGTCCACCTCGCGGACCGCGTGGCGATACCGCATTCCGACCCAGGGGAGCGGCGGCTCCCCCTTCATGAGGCCCGTCTTCGGATCCGCCGCGAGCGGAACGTCCTCGAAGTCGAACCGCCAGGGCAAGGCTGGCATCGAGCGGATCCGGGCCCGGCCCTCGAGATCACCAACCCTCGCCGTCACGCTCGCGCCGGCGTGCGCTCCGGGCGGGGCCGTGTAGCGGCCGTCGGCGGTGACGGTGCCCGCGGTCGTGGAGAACTCCGCCGGCGACTCCTTCACGAATCGGCCGGCGGCGTCGAACAGCCGCACCTTCAAGGGCAGTGTCTCGCCGGCCGCGATCTGCGCCTCGGCAGGCACGATCTGCACCCAGGCCGGCTCACCCACCGGGCCTTGGGTGGCCGCTGACACCTCTTGAGTTCGCGTCGTCCATGGCCCCGAAGCATCACCGGCAGCTTTCGCGCCCAAGCAGTAGATCCGGGCGCCGGTCACGAGGTAGAGGAGCCCGTCGGCCGCGATCGGCGAGGCGGTCACCTCGTCCTGCTCGTCGAGCCGCATCCGGTGGGCGAACTTGAAACCGTCGGGGGTCGGCTCGAGCACGTGGAACCCGCTCGTGGTGCAGACGTAGAGCTTGCCGTCGGCCACCAGTGGGCTGCCGCGGACGATCGTGCCCAGGAGTTTCTGGGGGCGGCCGGCCGGGGCGCCCGTCGCCTTATCGAAGGCGTGCACCTTGGCACCGTCCTCCACGAAATAGACCCGGTCACCCAGCACGACCGGCATCGAGCGGCCGTCCATCACGCCCTTCTTCTGCCAGAGGGCGGTCGCGGCGGGAATCGGACCCGCACCAATGCCCTTGAACGCGGTGGCCGAGCCCATCGAGGTGTTGTCGAGGTTTTCCTCCGACTGCGAGATGTAGACGGTGTCGCCGGCGACGAGCGGCGGCGTGTTGATGCCCCGGCGGGACAGGCCGAAGCTCCAGACGGCCTTGCCCGTCCGCGGCTGGAAGTTCCAGACGGCGCCGTCGCTCGAGCCGAAGACGAGTGCGGCCTGGCCGTCGAGCACCGCCAGCGAGGGCGTGCTGTAAGTCGTGTCTTCGGGCAGGTCCTTGGTGCCGTTCATCCACCGGACCTCGCCGGTGGCCTTGTCCATGCCCAGGAAGCGGTGCGCCGGGCGGGCGGTGTCGCCCCAGCCCGTCACCACGGCGCTGGCGATCACCAGATCCTCGAACACGAGCGGCACGTTCGTGCGGCCGCCATACGTCGAGAGAAATCCAAACTCCTCGTGCAGGCTTCGCTGCCACCTGGTCTTGCCGGTCGCGGCGTCGATCGCCGTGAACACGCCGCATACGCCGTGGGCGAAGACGGTGTCGCTCGCCGGATCCGCCACCACGGCCGACCAGCCGACCCGCTCGGCGGGCACGTCGGAGAGATAGACGTTGAACACGTTCTCCCAGAGTTTCTTGCCGGTCAGGGCGTCGAGGCAGATCACCTTCTCGGCCTCCTCGGCCGTGTCGGGCTTGTGCCGCACGAGCGTGTACAGCCGGCCCTTCATGATCACGGGCGTCGAGATGCCCCCCTCGTCGTGCTGCCAGAGCACGTTCTCGCCCGACTCAGGGTCGAACGACGTCACGAGCGGCGGCCCCTGGTAGTGCCGATCCTGCATCGGCCCCCGCCAATCCGGCCAATCGGCGGCGCGGGCCGAGGCACACACCCCGACGCCAAGAGCAATGCCAAACAAACCCCTTAACGCGCGGGCCGCGAGGGGTTGCCCATGCCAATCGAGCGGCGTTGCTGGCAAGCGCAGCCCGGAGGGCGAAAGCGCGGCCAGCATCGAGCGAGCGGAGGGCAGGATGCCCGAAGTGAGCGTCCGGCGAGATGGTATGGGTAACCCCGAGCTCGCGTCCAGGATTCCAGCCTCGATCATCGTGTTCACTCCGTGATCCCTTCGTTCTTGAGGTCTGCCGGCAGCTGGGGATCCACGATGCCGCGGGAGCCGCGGCCCTCCTCGAGCCGGCTGGCCACGTCGTTCCGGATGCTCTCGACATCGGCTTCCCACCACTTTCGTCGCTCGGCCAGATCAGCCGGGGGCGTGAACGGCCGCACGATCCGCATGCCCACGCCCAGGGCCGGCTCCTCGGTGTACCACCAGGGGCTCTTGGGGAAGTTGGGATCGACGTCTTTCCAGTCGGGGTTCTCCGGCGTGCCGCCCGAGTCCCGCGAGCCCTTGCGGGCAGCGCTGCGGCAGTCGGTCGCCTCGTCGTAGAAGGCGCCGCCCCGCAGGACCCGCGGATAGAGCCGCTCCGGCCACTGGATTGCCGCCGCCGCGGCCACCGGCTGGGGCAGGGAGGCCGGCTTGGAGTAGCCCCCGGCCACGAGTTCGTCCACGACCCACTCGGCCGCGTTGCCGTGCATGTCGTACAGGCCGAAGGCGTTGGGCTTCTTCATGCCGACCGGATGGGTGGTGTCGTCGGCGTTGTCGGAGAACCAGGCGACGTCGGCCAGGTTCGCGGCATCGCCGCAGGAGAACGGCGTGGCCTTGCCGGCCCGGCAGGCGTATTCCCACTCGCTCTCCGCCGGGAGGCGGAAGAACCGGCCGGTGAGGCCAGTGAGCCACTTCGTGTATTGCCGGGCGGCGAACTGCGTCATCGAGACCGCCGGCAGGTCGGGATCCTCGCCGTTGGTGAAGGTGGTGGTCGGGTCGTAGAGGTTGGAGGGGGCCGTGACGGCATCGGCGACGTTGGCCTCGGTGACTGGCCGGATCTTCGCCGACTGCATGGCGATGAAGATGTCGCAGGTGGCCATGTACCGCTTGTATTCGGCCCAGGTGACCTCGTGCTGGCCCATCCAGAAAGGCTCCAGCGTGACCTCGAAGGCGGGTCCCTCGTCGGCGTTCCGGCCCTCCTCGCCCTCGGCGCTGCCCATCTGGAAGGTGCCGCCGGGGATCGGGATCATCCGGAATGTGACCTCGGTGCCGGGAATGCTCTCCTCGTAGGGCGTCATCCAGCCGCCATCGACCTTGACGAACGGGCCGTCGCCATCAGGCTTGGCATCGCCGGCAACAAAGCCCGGGGTGGCGGTCGCGTCCTGCGGACTGGCGGTCGGCGCGGCGGTCGCCGGCAGAACCGCGAGGCCCAGGAGCACGGTCAGGAGCACGGTCAGGAGCACGGGGGGAAGTCGGCGAGCGGGCGGCAGGATGGCGTGCATGGGTCCTCGAGGCGGGATGGATCGCCGGCAGGGTCTTGAAAACGCAGGGCCGGAAAACCCGTAGATTGTACCGTGCCGCAAGGCCCCCGCCCACGCTCGGGTCGCGTCTCCCCAACCCCATGTCCACCAAGAAGAAGCCGCCGCAGCCGACCACGTCAGCCCCCACCAAGGCAGGCGCCAAGGCGGGCAAGGACGCGAAGTCCGAGCGGCCGGCCGAGCGGGTCGTGGCGGAGAACCGCAAGGCCCGGCACGACTTCGAGATCCTCGACACGCTCGAGTGTGGAATCGCCCTGGTGGGCAGCGAGGTCAAGAGCCTGCGGGGCGGGCGGATGAGTCTGGACGAGGCCTACGGGCGGGTCGAGAGGGGCGAGGTCTGGCTGTACGGCTGCGACATCCCGGAATACGAGAAGGCCAACCAGCTCAACCACAAGCCCAAGCGGCCCCGCAAGCTGCTCATGCACCGCCGGGAGATCCGCACCTTCGCGGCCCAGGCGTTCGAAAAGGGGCTCACGCTCGTGCCGCTGAAGATGTATTTCAAGCACGGCCGGGTGAAGCTGCTCCTCGGGATAGGCCGCGGTCGCAAGGCCCACGACAAGCGGGAGAAGCTCAAGGCCGCTTCGGCTCGCCGCGATATCGAAATCGCCCTCCGCGGGCGATCCCGCGGAGGGCGATGAGAGGGCGTCGGGTTGCCGCTGTGCGGGGACTGCCCGCGGGGCTCACTCGGCGGCGACGAGTTCGCCGACGGGGTTGTCGGTGGAA